>JAAZZJ010000030.1:0-11054 GCA_014237695.1 Oscillospiraceae bacterium
AGCAGGGTGGAGAAGAGGATCCTGGTGTATTCCTGCAATTCCTCCCCGCACGCGCCGGTGACCCGGTAGAGGATGTCCCGTTCCCGGCCCGCGTGCAGGACCGGGGTGTTATGCTCCTTCTTGTAGTCCGCCACGTTCCTGACGGTCTCCATGCGCTGTGTGAACAGCGACACGATCTGATCGTCGATCTGGTCCAGTTGGGCCCTGTAATCCTGTAACTCCATGATAGTTGTCCTCCCAATATTCTGTTTCTGTTTTGTTTTATCAGAAATTCAGCAAGCTGCCTGTATGAATGTCCAGGGCCTGTTACCCGGACTTTTTCATCAAGCGGCATATTATACCCCCACGATACCACCTTCTGAATCATCTTTTTTGCAGAGGTTTTCCCACTTAATTCACACCCGCCAACAGCCGCTCTTCCGGCAGATCAGCAATTAAAGAAAGCAGTTCAAGGATTTCATTTTTCAGTACCCCATCATGAATTGCCTTCTTAAAAAAGCAGAAGTTTGGCCATTGTGCCACCATAACGATCCACGCATACCAAATCATTGCCTGCCGTTCTTTTTCGGTTGCGTGATATATTCGCAGCATACGGCTGATTTGATCGTGAAAATATCGAATCGCAAAATCCAGCCGGGCTTTGGCACCTTCCGGGTTTGTCTGCTTCTCATCATAATCAAAACCGGCCAGATTGACCAGCTGATTGATAATTACTTCCGTTCCTGCTAAATTGAAATCAATAAAACCAACGAAATGCTGTGCATCATCAATAAGCACATTCGAAAAATTCTCGTCCCCCTGAAACACGCAGCGAGGCAATTCGCGGAAAACCGCTTTGAGCTTACATCGAATGTCTGTATGCCGAATCTCCAGCCGGACTGCCAGATCATCTTCTTCCTCGTTCCGAAGAAGACGGATCAGTTTATTAAAATTATCCTGTTTTTCATCCACTCCGTTCGGAACGTCAAAGGGGGACAGTTCAAACAAACTGTACATTCCCATTGTTTCGGATAAGTCAACATCCCGATATGTTTCAGCAAACAGGGCTACATTCTCTGCCACCTGAAAAGTCAATTGTTCTTCATCATTTAATTCCATATCGCCTGCGAGAGGCCGGTCAATATATTCGGACAAGTAACACAGGGAATGCTTCCATGGGTGCAGATAGTTGCCGTTATCATCCGCAATAAACGCCGGACACAGGAATCCCATTGCCCGATACCTTCCAATCAGACGGTTAAGCTCCCCCATGCGTTTTTCTGTCATATCCGGTGCGTTGCAGAACCGTAATACCCATTTTTTATCAATGATATAATTGAGGCGCACATCCAGCGCGTCATGGGTGGTATCGATCAGTTGAATTGCATTTGCACTCCCAATGCCAAACCTGGAAAGTTCGATCAAAATATCTGCACGTTCGGGCACTTCCATTTCTTTTGGAAACCGTTCGCTTAGTTTCAGTTCATACTGATCCTCTATCATAAGTCAGTCCCTTAGTTCTTTCTCCTGCATATCACAAAATTCATTATGCGTACCAGGCGTTCTCCAAAGCAACAGGCGAAAGCTTTTTAAGCAGGTCACTCCAGCATCATATCCAGCACCATCAGCGCCGTCACGGCCTCCGCCACCGGCACAGCCCTTGGCACGATGCAGGGATCGTGCCGCCCGTGGATGACCAGCGGGGAGTATTCTTTTGTCTCCAGGTCCACCGTCTCCTGCTCCCGGGAGATAGACGCGGTGGGCTTCACGGCGATGTTGACCACCAGTGGCATTCCACTGGTAATGCCCCCCAGCACGCCACCGGCGTGGTTGGTGCGGGTCCTCACCCTGCCGTCCTCCATGACAAAGGGGTCGTTGTGGACGCTGCCCCGCATTCCGGCGGCGGCAAAGCCCGTTCCGAAGGACACCCCACGCACGGCGGGGATGCCGAACAGCGCCGCCGCCAGACGGTTCTCCACCCCGCCGAACATGGGCTCCCCCACTCCCGCCGGGAGCCCCAGGACAAAGCACCGGATCACGCCGCCCACGGAGTCCTGCTCCATCCGCGCCGCCTCGATGGCCTGGCGCATGTTCATCCCCGCCGTATCGTCAAACACGGGGAAGGGCTTGTGGAGAAGAACCTCCAGGTCCTCCCGGCTGACGGACGCGAAGTCCGGAGGAGCATCGACAATATTCTCTATTTGTCCGATATGGGCCGCAACAGTAACACCTCTCTGCTCCAGGAGCTGTAAAGCAAAAGCCCCTGCAAAGCACAGAGGAGCCGTCAGGCGTCCTGAGAACTGTCCGCCTCCCCGAATATCGTAATTTTCGCCATATTTGATAATAGCGGTATAATCAGCATGGGAGGGCCGGGGGGTGCGCTTGAGGCCGGAATAATCCCTGCTGTGCTGGTCGCCGTTGTGGATGACCATGGCCACCGGCGCGCCGCAGGTCCTGCCGTCCACCAGCCCGGAGAGAACCTCCGGCGTGTCGCCCTCCTTCCGTGGGGTAGACCAGGCATTCTGCCCCGGAGCCCTCCGGGCCATGAAGGCGGCCACCCGGTCCATATCCGGCGCAAAGCCCGCCGGGAGGCCGTCGATGACGCATCCGATGGCGGGGGCATGGGATTGTCCGAAGACGGTGACTTTCAATTTATTCCCCAGTGTGTTCATGGAATATCCCTCCTAACAGGCGGTAGTGTTCCCAGAAATCAGGATAGGATTTCGCCACGCACTCCGCGCCCAGGAGCGTCACCGGCTCCCGGCAGCGGGTGGCGGCAATGGCCGCCATCATGGCGATGCGGTGGTCGTTGCAGCAGTCCACGGTCCCGCCGGTCAGACCGTCCTGTCCGTAAATGGTCAGGCTGTCGGGGTATTCCGTCACCCGCGCCCCCAGGGCGTTCAGCACGGCGGTGATGGCGGCAAGGCGGTCGCTCTCCTTGATGCGCAGGCGTCCGGCGTTGACCAGCCGGGCCGTTCCCTGCCGTACCGCCGCGGCCGCCGCCACGGGTGGGGCCAGGTCCGGGCAACCGGACATGTCGATCTCAGTATCCCCGGGCTGGGACAGCTCCAGGCAGAGGGACTCAATCACCCGGTCGCCCTGTGCGGAATGTTGGGAAACGCCCCGCACATCCACCGTACACCCCAGGCAGTTGGCCGCGTGCCAGAACGCTGCCTGAGACCAATCCCCTTCCACTGTGGCCTCCGCCGTTTGATACCGGCTGCCGCCGGAAATGAGATAGTGCGGCGGAAGGGAGCGAGTGGAGGCAATATCTATGCCAAATTCGCGCATTGCGTCCAGCGTCATGCCGATATACCCCTCGCTCTCCAGCGGGGTGGTGGGGATGACAACCGAGGGCCCGTCCAGCAAAGGCAGGGCCATGAGCAGGCCGGTAAAAAACTGGCTGGACACATTCCCCGGCAGGCGGTACTTCCCCGGCGTCAGCCTGCCTTCTACAGTAAGGACGCCCTCCTTCTGTTCGTACCGGATGCCCTTTTCGTCAAATATGTCGAAATAGGGCTTCTGGGGCCGCTCCATCAGCCGTCCGTGACCGGTGAAGATGCCACCGCCCCGAAGGGCAAGGGCAATGGGGATGAGGAAGCGGAGCGTAGACCCCGATTCCCCGCAGTCGAATTTTGGCAGATCGATACGTTCCGTGTTCAATTCTGCCAGGCACCGCCGGGTAGCCCGGATGTCCTGGGAGTCCGCCAGACCATGAATCACACTCCCCTCCCCCGCAAGGGCGGCGCAGATGAGCAGCCGGTGGGCCTGGGATTTGCTGGGGGGCGGCGTGACGGTCCCGGAGAGTTTTCCGGGAGTAATGGTGAGATTCATAGAGCGGCCTCCGTAAAGCGCCGCAGGCCCTCCAGATCCAGCCGGACGGTCTCCGCCCGGCCCACCTCCTTCAGCACCACCACGTCGATGCTGCCGCCGTCCCGCTTCTTGTCTCCGGTGGCGGCGGCGTAAAGCTCCGGGGCGGTATACGGGCACTCCGTTGGCAGATCAAACCGGCGGCAGGCGGCCCGCACCGCTTCCAGCATCCCGGCGGGGCTGTACCCCAGCCGCTCCGCCGCCCGGGAGGCCAGCACCATGCCGGTGGCTACCGCATAGCCGTGGGCAACGGTATAGCCGCTGCACTTCTCGATGGCGTGGCCCAGCGTGTGGCCGAAATTCAGGAGCTTGCGCTTCCCATGTTCCCGCTCGTCCTCGCCCACCACGGCGGCCTTGATCTCCACATTGCGCCGGACCACCTCGTCCATGCTGCCGCGAACGTCGCCGGTCATGAGGAAGCGGTAGAAGTCCCTGTCGGCAATGAGCCCGTGCTTCAGCGTCTCCGCCATGCCGTCGGCAAAGGCGTCCGGGGGCAGGGTCCGGAAGGTGTCCGTATCGCAGATCACCATTTTCGGCTGGTGGAAGGCCCCCGCCAGATTCTTCCCCGCCGCCAGGTCGATGGCGGTCTTCCCCCCCACGGAGGAATCGGACGCGGCCAGGAAGGTGGTGGGCATCTGGATATAGTCGATGCCCCGCTGGTAGGCGGCGGCGGCAAACCCCGCCATATCCCCCGTCACGCCGCCTCCCAGGGCGACCACGAAGTCGGAGCGGGTCAGTTTATTTTCCGCCAGAAATTCCAGCATCCCGCCGAAGGTCCCCAGATTTTTGCTCTGCTCCCCCGCCGGGAAGGCGTGGAGGCACACCCGGAAACCCGCCTCCTGGAGGGAGCGGCACACGGCGGCGGCATAAAGCTTTTCCACCGTGGTATCGGTGATAACGGCGCAGGTCCGGGAGCCGGTCACTCCCGCGATCAGCTCCCCGGCCCGTTCCAGCAGGCCGGGGCCGATGTGGACGGGATAGGGCGTGGACGCATTGACGGTAATGGTCTGCATAAAAATCACTCCTTGGTAAGGATATCGAGGCTGTGGTTGGTGGCGCCAATGAGGTCCGGGCGCTCGCAGATGGAGAGATGGTATTTGACGTAGGCCTGGTACACCGCTTCGGAGAAATTGGGGAGCCGGTCCTTGATATAGCGGGTAAACAGGTCGGAGGCCACGATCTTTTCCCGCTTCAAGCCCGCTTCCCGGTTTAATTCGTCAATGTCCTCCAGCCGTACCAGCTCAAAAATTTCCGCCGGTTCGGAGATGCAGTGGTAATCCGCCGTCAGCAGTCCCCTGGTGAGATAGTCCATCATCTCGCTGCCGTCACCGGCAAAAATATACTGGATGATGGTGGCCTCGTTCATGCAGTAGGCGGCGAAAATGCGGCCGCCGGGCTTCACGATCCGCTTGGCCTCCCGGAGGACAGTCAGCTTATCCTCCTTGGTGTAGAGATGGTACAGCGGCCCGAACAGCAGTACCGCATCGAAGCTCTCGTCCGCGAACCGGCTCAGGTCCAGGGCGTTGCCCTGCTCTACGGGAATTTCCGCCCCGCACGCCTTCAAATTCTCCCGGAACACCTCAATGTTGTGTTCCACCAGCTCGACGGCGTGGACATCGTAGCCATCCATAGCCAGAGCCATGGAGTAGACTCCGGTGCCCGCGCCCACGTCCAGAATCTTCGCCCCCTGAGGCACGTACTGGCGGATATACTTCATGTTGGTGGTGAACTCCACGCTGCCGTGACGGGACTTGGTCCGCTCGTCCTCGTTGTAGTTGTTATAGTAATCGGTGATATAGCTGGTATTCATAGCGCTTCTCCTTCCTCAACGATCCTTATCAATAGCTTCTTTGATCTCCCGGGCCCGTCTGAGCATATTTTTCAGATTTTCCCGGTCCCCCCGGCGAATGGTGTACGCAAAGGCCGCAAGCTCCTCTACCAGTGTGTCGATCTCCCGGACCAGGGCATCCTGGTTCTCCAGGAACAGCTCCGTCCACATCTCCTCATTGAGCCGGGCCACCCTGGTCATATCTTTGAAGCTCCCGGCGGAAAAGCCCTCAAAATTCGGGGCCGAGGGGCTGCCCACATAGGCGCAGCTCACCACATGGGCCAGCTGGGAGGTATAGGCGATGATGTGGTCGTGTTCCTCCGGCGTGGAGAGCTGGAGGCGGCCGAAGCCCAGGCGCCGGGCAAAGGCCCATATTTCATCCAGGCAGCTTTGCGGCGTGCCCGGGTAGGGCGTCAGAATCAGGGACGCCCTCTGGAACAGCTCCGGAAAGGCAGATGAATATCCGGAGCGCTCGATGCCCGCCATGGGGTGCCCCCCCACGAACCAGAACCCCGCGTCCTTCACCACGTCCGCCAGAGGCGTACAGACCACGCCCTTCACGCCGCCGCAGTCCATGACCGTGCCGCCCTTCCGGAAATGGTCCCGGTGGGCCGTGACATACTCCACCGCTGCCTGGGGGTAGAGGGCAATCACCACCAGTCCGCACTCCGCCAGCCGGTCCGCCGTCAGGGCGGCGGACACCACCCCCTCGTCCAGAGCCCGGCTGAGTACCGCGCCGTCTGTGTCATAGCCCAGGATGGTGCAGTCCGTATATTGACGGATGGCCTTGGCCATGCTGCCTCCAATAAGGCCCAGGCCCACAACGCCCACTGTCTCAATCATAAGCGGTTCCTTCCTTTCTGATGAACAGCAGTATATCACACTTTCCTCTTATTGTGGAGACAAATATGGGCTGTCCCCTAAATTTTATCATTTTTTCCAAAATCTGGTTGCATGTTCCCTGCCAGATGTGGTATGGTAATGGTAAGGCAGAAGATAGAAAGCGATTTCCCTGATCTGTGATGAAAGAAATGAGGAATGTCCGTGGCCAGAGGATATCAAAATTACCGGGGCCGGCATTCGGCGGGGACGCGGGCAGCCATCGCGCTGCTGGTCCTGATCCTGATTGCCGCCTGCGCCTTTATTTTCGCGCAGCAATATATTTCCTATGCGGACGACGGCAGAATTTACCTGGAACTCCCTTATTTCGGCCGGGTCTATCTCCCCACGCCCCCACCCCCGCCGCCGGAGCCGGAACCCGATGCCGAACCGGAGCCGCCCCCGGTCCAGCTGATTATCGATGAGCCGGAGACCCCGCCGGAGCCGGAACCGGAGCCCGAGCCGGTGGATCTCTTTGGGGATCACCGCCTGGCGGAGCTGTCCGTCCTGCCCGCCGGCAGCCCGGCTCTGACGGAGCTGCTGGCAGAGAAGGGGGCCAACGGGTTCGTCTATCCCGTCCGGAACAACAAGGGTGAGATTTTCTGGGCCTCCCCCACCGGCCAGAAAAAAGCGGTGAAGGTGGACGAGGCGGCCACGGAGCAGCTCCGCGGGCTGTGCGGGACAGAAGACGTCTGGGCCGTGGCCCGGTTCAACGTCCTCCACGACAGCTACTACGCCTTCGCCAACATGAAGGACGCCGCCATCTGCCAGGCCAACGGCTATGTCTGGTATGACAACCACTCCTGGCACTGGCTGGAGCCGGAAAAGGAAGTGGCCCGGCAGTATGTGACCGGCCTGGCGGCAGAGTGTGCCCAGCTGGGCTTTGACGAGCTGCTGCTGGAAGAGCTGTGCTACCCCACCCAGGGCAACACGTATAAAATCAGCTATAAAGACAACGCCATGGAGAAAAAGGACGCCTTGGCCTTGGTGCTGTCCGATCTGCGCACGGCGCTGGAGCCCTATGGAACCAAGCTCTCCCTGCTGCTGACCGAGGAGCAGATTCTGGAGGGTACCAGCGAGGAGTCCGGCGTGGATCTGGCGGCGCTGCTGCCGCTGGTGGACGGGGTATATGTCCAGGCCTCCGATCCGGAGGCTGTCCGGGCGGCGCTGGCGGCCCCTCCGGGAGCGGAAAAATGGCCGGAGCTGGTCCTCATCTCCCCAGAGCCTGGGGACGCGGAAAACTGGTGCATCCCAGCTGGCTGAGCCGGTAAATGCGGGCCTGCATTTCGGGCCGCGGGCAGAGCTGTCCGCGGCCCTTTTTTTGCAATGGAATCCGCAGTACGCAAGGGCTGTGGACATATCTGACAAAACAGAGCGGGATGTATTTTTGATTCTGCGTGATTTTGACGAATTGCGTAAATCTTGGCAAAATATCTGGTATTGCCAGGGGGTTTGTGCTATACTATTTGTTACCTGTGCTATTGCCGGAATCGGTTGGCAAAACCCGCCTTTCCGACCGCTTCGGCGGCAGCAGGCACACAAAAAATTCCAAATCAGATCGGTAGAAAGGGGTGAGACAATGTCACTGGAAGCCATAACCAAAATCCGCTCTGTGGAGGAGAACATGGACCAGGCCAAAGCCGATGCAAAGGCCCGCGCCCAGAAGCTGACCGCCGAAGCCGAGCGGGAAGGGCGCGCTTTGCTGCAAAAGGGCAGGGAAGAATCCGCAAAGTCCGCCGCCGCCGAAATGAAACGGGCGGAGGAGGATGCCGCCAAGCGGCGGGAAGAAATCCTGCGTCAGGCGGAGAAGGACTGCGAAGCGCTGAAACAGCAGGCCGGCTCACGCATGGACAAAGCGGCGCAGGCGATCTTAGGAAGGGTGGTAGGAAACTAAAATGGCAATTGTCAAAATGAAACGGCTCCGGCTGATCGCCCTCGCCCAGGACAGGGACGCTCTGCTGTCGAGTCTGCTTCATGTGGGCTGCGTGGAACTCCGGGAACCGGAGGGCGAGCTGTCGGAGGAGAACGGGGCGGCCCTGCTGCACCATGATGTCTCCCTTCTGACGGATGCCAAAGGGGACCTGACCCAGCTCCAGCACGCCATCGAGGTGCTGGACAAATACGCCCCCCGGAAGAAGCCACTTCTCTCCCTGCGTCCTACCATGAAGGAGACCGAGCTTCTGGACGAAGCCGCCCGGCGCTCCGCCCTGGAAAAGGCGGGCCTCATCAACGGTCACGCCCGGACCATCGGTCAGCTGAACGCCCGGGAGACCCGGATCCATGCCGACCGGCTGGCTCTCCAGCCCTGGGAGAACTGCGACATCCCTCTGGAGACCAAAGGCACCTCCAAAACGGAGATCCTGCTGGGCGCCGTGCCTGTCACGGCGGATTTCAGCGCCCTCAGCGGCGCTCTGGACGAGGCCGCAGGAGCGGCGGAGGTCCGGGAGCTGTCCGCCGACCGGGAACAGCGGTATCTGGAGATCCTGGTACACAGGGACTGCCGTCAGGAGGCGCTGGACGCCCTGCGCTCCTTCGGCTTCAGCTTCGCCCAGCTGAAGGACCTGACCGGCACGGCCAAAGAAAACATCACCCGGCTGGGCCGGGAGTTGGATGAGATCTCCAGCCAGCGCAACAAGGAGATCGAGGCCGTCCGCCAGATGGGCTCCTGCGCCAGCGAGCTGCAGCTGGGTCTGGACCGGGTGGAGCAGGTCATCGCCACGGAGAGCGCCAAAGAGCGGCTGCTCACCGGCGGGTCCATCCTCTATCTGGAGGGCTGGGCCTCCGTCCCGGAGATCCCCGAGCTGGAAAAGGCGCTGGCGAAGTTCGACTGCGCCTGGGAGCTGGAGGAGCCCGTGAAGGAAGAGTACCCCCAGGTGCCCGTGGAGCTGCGCAACGGCAAGCTGGTGCGCCCCATGAACATGGTCACCGATATGTATTCTCTGCCGGCCTACGGCACTGTGGACCCCAACCCCCTGATGGCTCCCTTCTTCATCGTGTTCTACGGCATGATGATGGCGGACATGGGGTACGGTCTCATTATGATGCTCCTGTCCCTGATCGTCATGAAGAAGTCGAAGCCCAACGGGGCCACCATGCGGTACATGATCCCCCTGATGGGACTGTGCGGCATCAGCACCTTCATCTGGGGCGCGCTGACCGGCGGCTTCTTTGGCGATCTGATCCCCCAGATGCGGGGCATCCTCACCGGCGTAGATCCGGAGAGCGTCCCTCTGTGGTCCCTGTTCTCCCCCCTGGACGACGCGCTGATGGTGCTGATGGGCTCCCTGGTACTGGGCGTCATTCAAATCTTCACCGGCATGATCGTCAGCATGTATAAGCAGATCAGGGCAGGCGAGACCATGGCGGCCCTGTGCAACGAGGGCGCGTGGTTTGCCGTGTTCATCCTGGCCGGTGTGGGCTTCGCCATTGGGAAGCTCAGCTGGGGCCTCATCGCCGGACTGGTGATCCTGGTGGTCGCCAACGCCTACGGCAAGAAGGGCTTCGGCATCATCACCGGCGTCTTTGGCGCCCTTTACAACGGCATTACCGGTTATTTCAGTGATATCATGTCTTATTCCCGCCTCATGGCCCTGATGCTGGCCGGGGCGGTGGTGGCCCAGGTGTTCAACAAGCTGGGCGCCATCACCGGCAACGTGTTCTTCTTCTTCATCATCGCCATGGTAGGCAACGCGCTGAACTTCGCGCTGAATATCCTGGGCTGCTTCGTCCACGACATGCGTCTGCAGTGCCTGGAGTTCTTCGGCCGGTTCTATGAGGACGGCGGCAAGCCCTTCCGTCCCTTGAATATCAACACAAAATACGTCGACATCGAGAAATAATTAAGGAGGAAATCAATCATGAGTTTTCTGGAATCTTTTGGCGGCCTGGCGCTGGCTCTGCTGGGCTCCGGCCTGGCCGTCGGTCTGAGCTGCGTCGGCTCCGCCAAGGGCACCGGTATCGCCGGTGAGGCCGGTACCGGTCTTCTGTGCGAGGACCCCTCTAAGTCCGGTAAGGTCATGGTCCTGCAGCTGCTCCCCGGTACCCAGGGCCTGTACGGCATGGTCGTCTGGTTCTTCGCCCTCATCCGCATGAACTTCATGGGCAACGCCGCCGCTGTGGCCGGTTCCATGACCGTACAGCAGGGTCTGGCCTTCTTTGCCGCCTGCATGCCCATGGCCATCGGCGGCCTGCTGTCCGCCATCGCCCAGGGCCGCGTAGCTGCCGGTTCCATCAACATCCTGGCCAAGAAGCCCGACGACTGGTCCAAGGGCCTGATCCTCTGCGGTATCGTTGAGTTCTACGCCATCCTTTCTCTGCTGGCTTCCATGCTGATGCTGCTCCAGCTCTGATTATCCCACCACGAAAAGGGGATTCGATATGAACGGAATTGAAAAAATCACCGCCCGCATCGAAACCGACGCCAAGGCGGAGGTAGCTGAGATTCTCCGGGAAGCGGAGGAGAAGGCTGCCGCCATCCGCGAGCAGTATAAGGCCCAGG
>JAAZZJ010000030.1:11064-13352 GCA_014237695.1 Oscillospiraceae bacterium
GCCCAGGCCGCTGCCGAGGCAAAAGCCGCCGAAGCCGCCGGGAAGGAGGCCGCTCAGCGCCAGACCGAGCGTCTGGAGAGCGCCGCCCAGATGGAGGCGAAAAAGCGTCTTCTGGCCGCCAAGCAGGCCTGCCTCAACGAGGCTTTCAGCAAGGCCCAAGAGAAGCTGCTGGCCCTGAACGATGCCGATTACGCCCAGCTTCTGGCCCGCATGGCCGTGAAGGCTGCCAAAACCGGCAGGGAGGAGATCCTCCTTAACGCCAGGGACCGGGAGCGGGTAGGCTCCCAGGTGGTTGCCAAGGCCAACGCCATGCTGGCGGAGGCTGTGAAGCCCGAAGCCGCCGAGAAGGCGGGCAAGGTGGGCGGCAAGGCCGGTGCGGTGCTGTCCGCCGTAGTCACCGGGGCCAGCGCCCTGCTGCAGGGTACGGCCCAGCTGACCCTCTCTCAGGAGACCCGGGAGATGGCCGGCGGACTGACCCTTCGGGACGGCAACGTAGAGGTTAACTGCGCCTTTGAGACGCAGCTGCGGGTACTCCGGGAGGAGATGGCGGCCGAAGTGGCCGGAATTCTCTTCCCCTGAGCAAAGCCAATCCATTTGAATGCAACTGCAAGAAAGGAGGATGGCTTTGGCAAAGAAACTGAAAGACACCGACTATCTGTTCATTTCCACTTACCTCCACAGCCGGGAGCGGGACCTGCTCACCGGGGCGCGGATGGAGCGCATGATCGAGGCACCCACCGCCGCCGACGCGGCCAAGGTCCTTGGGGAGATCGGCTACGGCGAATTCGACGCCTCCAGCCAGCGGGAGCTGGGCTCCATCCTGGCACAGGAGCAGGAGAAGCTGTTCGAGGATCTCTACCGCTTCGTCCCCGACAAGGCGGTGGTGGATGTGTTCAAGGTCAAGTATGATTATCACAACCTGAAGGCCCTCATCAAGGCCCGTGCCACCGGCACGGACGCCTCCGACCGGCTGCTGCTGGACGCGGGGCGGGTCAGCGCCGAGGACATGCGCCGGGCTCTTTGGGAGGGGGACTACAGTGTTCTGCCTCCGGCGCTGCGCCAGTCCGCCGTGGAAGCGGCGGAGACCCTCAGCGCCACGGGAGACCCCCAGCTGGCGGACTTCCTGCTGGACCGCGCCTACTACGCGGAGATGCTCTCCGCCGCCCGGGCCACGGGGAGCGATTTCCTGGTCCGTTACGTGCGCTTCACCATCGACGCGGCCAACCTGCGCAGCGCCGTCCGTACCCTTCGGATGAAGAAGGGGGCGGATATGCTCAGGCGGGTGCTGGTGGAGGGCGGCTCCATCCGTGTGGACAGCGTCCAGGGCGCGGCTCTGGGCGGGAACCTGGAGGAGCTGTACCGCTCCACCGAGCTCCGCCAGGCGGCGGAGCTGGGCGCGGCGGCGGTCGGCGGCGGCAGCCTCACGCCCTTTGAGAAGGCCTGTGACGACGCGGTGACCGCCATGGCGGCGGGCGCCAAGAGCGTGCCCTTTGGGGTAGAGTCCGTCATCAGTTACCTGGTGGCCAAGGAGATCGAGTTTACGGCGGTGCGCATCATCATGTCCGGCCGGATGGCGGGCATTGACAGCGACACCATCCGGGAAAGGCTGCGTGAGGCGTATGTATAAGATCGCGGTATTAGGCGACCGGGACAGCGTGCTGGGCTTCAAGGCCCTGGGGCTGGACATCGTTCCCACCGAGGGCGTGGAGGAGGGCCGTCAGGCGCTTCACAAGCTGGCCAAGGAGGAATACGCCATCATCTATGTCACCGAGCAGCTGGCGCAGTCCATCCGGGCGGACATTGACAAGTATAAGACATCCGTTACTCCCGCGGTGATCCTGATCCCCGGCAAGGGAGGGAGTCTGGGCCTGGGAGCCCAGGCGCTCCAGAGCGCCGTGGAGCGCGCCGTAGGCGCAGATATCGGCTAACAGGGGGCGTTCTTTTCGTGCGAACGAAAAGAACCAAAAGATCGCTTAAGGAACTACGTTCCTTAAGAATCCTCCTTCATTACGGGGGTTACTAGTTTGCGCCCGAGGCACAGTCTGGTTTTGTCTAAACATACTGCCGTCCGCTCTGCCGGTCTTCTGCGTCTATTTCAGCGTGGTTGACGATACCCCCTACCGTTTTAGCACGGCAGACTCGCCGTGGTGCGAATTTGCAGAATGTACCGTTAGGCCGCGTGACCCTAGCAGGCAGTCTCTCTTTGAAAGGCCGGCAGGCGGAGTTCTACAAGTACCAGAGCGGCAGAAGGAGGACCGGCAATTCGGAGGCTTCGCCCGACCAGGCGA
>JAAZZJ010000310.1 GCA_014237695.1 Oscillospiraceae bacterium
CATCGCTATTTTGTTGTTTTAGCACTACTTCCTCCTTTTTTCAAACAAGCCCTAGAAAGTGTGGAAAACAATTTTTCCGGCAGCCAGGCAGCCCGGACGGAGGTTTTCCGCACTCCCGAACGCGGGCCCTTGAATAGGGGTTTTCCCGCTTCTCCTGGATTTTCCCCTTGCCAACCGGCGGGAAAAAATGTATAATGAGATGAATAATACAGAGAGCGGGGCGGTGGGCGCCCCGCCCTTTTGCGGAGGGGTTGCCCATGAAAAACAAGAGTCCGGTCCTGCGGCGGCTGTATGAATACGGTGTGATTACGTTGGGCTGCGCCATTTACGCACTGAGCTTCAACTGGTTCTTCCAGCCCAACAACATCTCCATGGGAGGCTTTACCGGCATCGCCCAGATCATCAACCACTTTCTTCCGGCTCTGCCCATCGGCGTCACCTCCATTGTCATGAACATCCCCCTCTTTTACCTTGGAGTGCGCAGGCAGGGCGTGAAACTGCTGGTCTCCTCCCTGTACGCCATGAGTGTAGGGTCCCTGATGCTGGACGGCATGGCGGCGGTGTACACCTTCCCTCCCATGGAGGAGCCGCTGCTGGCCTGCATCTACGGCGGCGTACTGCTGGGGGTGTCCATGGGGCTGATGCTGACGGTGGGCGCTACCACCGGCGGCACGGAGCTGGCCGCGCGGCTGCTGAAATATAAGCTGCGCAACCTCTCCATCGGGCGGCTGTGCCTGAGCATCGACGTCACGGTGATCTGCTTCTACGCCCTCACCTTCCGCAGCGTCAACAACGCCCTCTACGGCATCGTGGCCATGTATATCTCCAGTCTGGCCATGGATACGGTGGTCTACGGCTCCCTCAACGCCAAGATCGCCTACATCATCAGCGGATGCAGCGAAGCGGTGGCCCGGCGGCTGCTGGACATGGACCTGGGCATCACCCTGCTGGACGGACAGGGAGGCTTCAGCGGCGACCGGAAGCAGGTGGTGCTGTGCGCCTTCAAGCGCAGCCAGTTTGCGGTCATCAAGGCCGCCGTGACCGCCATCGACCCCAACGCCTTCATCATCGTCTGCGAGGCCCACGAGGTCTTGGGGGAGGGCTTCGGAGAATATACCCCGGACAGCCTGTGAGGCGTCCGGGGCGGAATATGGAGGCGCTGCCTATGGGAAAAATCCGGAGAGATTTTCTGCGCGGCGAGCTGAGACGGCTGGCGCTGTGCGCGGCGGGCTTTGGCCTGTGCCTGCTGGTTCTGCTGCGCTGCTGGTCCGGAGGGAAGGAGCGGCTGCCGCTGCTGCTGGCGGGTATCGGGGCGGTTCTCGGGCTGGCCGCGCTGCGGGCGGCCGCGCAGGCGCACGCCGGCCAGCGGGAGCTGAACGACGGCGATATCCTCCTGCTGGAGCGGGAATACGCCGCGCCCCACCCCGTCTGCCGGGTCTGGCAGGGGGAGATCCATCTGCTGCCCGGTATTCTCGTCTGCCGGAGCGGGGGCCGCCTGCTGTTCCTCCCTGTGGACAGGATCGAGCGGGTGGAGGAGCGCATCGACCGGATCGGGCTGCGCAGGCTGCCCGCCATGAAATTTGTCATGGACACGGGGCGGACGGTCTCCATCGGCTGTTCTCCCCGCCATCCGGAGGACGCCAGGGCTGTTTTCGCCTGGTTTGCCGGGCGGTCCGGCCAGAAAACGTGAGCATCCTCTGCGGCGCAATATATTGACCGGAGTATCTTGCCGGAAGGCATGATATAATAAATGACAAAGATAAAAACGCAACGCACATCCGGCAGGGTGTGCCAGAGCCGGTAGGTAGCCCGGCCGTCTCATCGCATTGATGAGGTAAGTAACCTGCCCCTCCCGGGTTGTCCATTCTTTGTCCATAACGCAATGATTCAGGAGGGAATGTTATGGACACAGAAAGCGGAAAACTGACCGTATTTTTTGAGGGGCCGTTCTGGGTTGGCGTTTTTGAACGCATATCCGGCGGCAAGCTGTCCGTGTGCAAGGTCACCTTCGGCGCAGAGCCGAAGGACTGCGAGGTCTGGGACTTCATCCTCAAGCACTACCATGGGCTGACCTTCGGTCCGGGTGTTGAAGCCGAGGTGAAGAAATTTGCGGATCATCCAAAGCGCAGACAGCGCAGCATCAAACGGCAGCTGCAGGCTTCAGGTGTCGGAACCAAGTCACAGCAGGCGCTGCAGATGCAGCGCGAGGAGATGAAAGCCCAGAAAAAGCAGACCGGCAAAGAACAGCAGGAAGCCGAGAGGCAGCGCCGGTTTGACCTGAGGCAGCAAAAGCGAAAGGCGAAGCACAGAGGCCGCTGAACGCGGCGTCCTTCCGCTTTGCCGCCCTCTCCCAGGGACAATTTTCCCTGAAAACAGCGGGGTACACAGAGCAAACAGAGCAGGACAAACCGCGGCGGTCTGTCCTGCTCTGTTTGCTTTGGAGAAAAAATATTACGGCTTCACGATAAAGCTGTCGAACCGGCTCCCCTGCCGGATCAGCTCCTCCAGCTTATCCTCCGGGGCGGTCCCTCCGCCGCCCAGGGCGAAGCGCACCCGGACGGGGCGGCCCAGCTTCTCCCCGGTGACCGCGCCGATCACTCCGGATACCTCCGGGCAGTTCAGGCTCTCCATCGTCAGCTCGTCGCCGCAGCGGACCACCATCTCGTCCCCTTCCATCGTTCCCCGGGCATCGTCCAGCATGAACCAGTACATCGGCGTCAGCCGGTTTTTGTACTGCTCCACCAGCTCTCCCCACAGTGCGCTCTCTCCCGCCGCAGGAGGCGGGGAGGCAGGTACGGAGGCAGTGGGCGCAGGTTCGGCGGGAGTACCCGCCTTCCGCCGGGGAGGCTGCTCCCGGGACGGCGGCGGAGCCGCCGGCTCGCCGTAGGGCGGCGGTCCGTCCGAGACGGGCGGCAGGGAGCCGCCCTCCTCCCAGGGCGGCGCATCCGGCAATGGGGGACGGTCCTCGTCCTCCCACGGGGGCGGATCGTCCGCCGGAGGCGGGGCCGGGGCTGGCTTTGGCCGGGGCTGGGGGGCCGTTCGGGCGGGGGAAGGGACGGCGGCGGCCGGGCCTCCCTCCTCCAGGCGGGCCAGCCGGGCGGACAGGGCCGTCACGTCGC
>JAAZZJ010000311.1 GCA_014237695.1 Oscillospiraceae bacterium
TTTGAGGCCCTTGGATTTTCACTATCCAAGGGCCTCTGAGGTCTTGAAATCTCTCGGTTTTTTCACCGAAAATCTTTTTTGACCTCTTTTTCTGGTCCGAGTAGTGCGACTCGAACGCACGATCTCCACATCCCAAATGTGGCGCGGTACCAGCTCCGCTATACCCGGAAATCCAGAGGCTGCCGACAGCCCTCCGGCAGCTCCTGCTCTCCATTATACATAATTTTTCCCCGGATGTCAAATGTTCTTGTAAGCGCAGTCTGCGCTGAAGCTCAGCGGCATATGAAAGGCCGTCTCACCGTTTCAGCAGGACCTCCACGATCTTCGCGGTATCCTGATTGGGGTAAAACCGGATCACCCAGGGGCAGGGCGGATATTCAATGGGAGGAACCTCCGGCGGAATTTCTTCGTCCGGATTTTCTCCCTCCGGCAGCGATTTCCCCTCTATAGAGTCCTCCCCCTCCTCCGGAGCTTCTTCCCCCGGAGCCTCTTCCTCCGGTGCGCTGTTCTCTTCTGTCCCGGCCGCCTCGTCCGGTGCAGAATCCCCATCCTCCAGAGGGTCCCTTTCCTGACTGCCCTCCGGCGTGCCGTCCTCTTCCGCCGGACCGAGCAGTCCATTTTCCTCCATCTCGCTCAGGCAAAGCTCCTGCCAGAAGCTCTCTACCGCGGCGGTCACGTCCTCCTTGGGCGGATCATAGACGAAATACGCAGTGAGCGACCTGTAGTCCTCCCGGACGGCCAGACGCAGCAGGTCCACCAGGGACTGACTGTCGGAGAGCGTCATCAAGGAGCCGATGTCCTCCGCGTCCTCCCTGTACGTCATATGACAGGTGACCGTGCCGTACCCGGCGCCGCCCTCGTAGGTAATCTGAAGGTCCTCCAGCAGATAGGACCCCGGCATGGTCTCCCGGCGGACCTCTCCCCGGGCGGCCAGGATTTCCTGATAGGCGTCCGCCTCGTCATAGCAACGGATGACCCCCTCCTCCGCCTGCTGTTCAACCAGCAGCAGCATGGAGTTGACCAGATCCTGATAGGTTTCCGCCCGCAGGGTGTCCTCCGCGCTGGAGTCCCAGTACCGGTCGGCGTAGGGCGCGGCCACGCCGTAGGAGCGCTCCAGCAGTCTGGCGCAGCCGGACAGGAGTCCGGCGGCCAGCAATAGCCCGGCAGCCAGCCCGGCAGCCCGGCGAAAATGCCGCATCATCTGAGCGCCTCCTTTTCCACAAGGGTATTCTTTGCGAAGGTATTATATCACAGGAGCGGCAGTTTGTCAGCAGAAAAAATTGACAATCCGCCCCTGTGTGGATATAATACATGAGAATGGGGGCTGTCCCCCCTGCCGCACCCCGTCCGGGGTCCGGCGAATGATCCAACCAGGAGGCCGGTCCGATGTAGACGCATATACGCCCACAGAACATTTTATATTATTCAGGAGGCCAAAAACTATGGCTGGATTACAGGAAGAGATTACCAGAAGAAGAACCTTTGCCATTATATCCCACCCGGACGCGGGCAAAACCACCCTGACGGAAAAGTTCCTCCTCTACGGCGGGGCCATTGCCCAGGCCGGGGAAGTCAAGGGCAAGCGGGCCCGCGCCGCCACAAGCGACTGGATGGAGATCGAGAAGCAGCGCGGCATTTCCGTCACCAGCTCCGTCATGCAGTTCCAGCACGACGGCTACTGCATCAACATCCTGGACACCCCGGGCCACCAGGATTTCTCCGAGGACACCTACCGCACCCTCATGGCGGCGGACTCCGCCGTGATGGTCATCGACGGGGCCAAGGGCGTGGAGCCCCAGACCCGGAAGCTGTTCAAGGTCTGCGCCATGCGCCACATTCCCATTTTCACCTTCATCAACAAGATGGACCGGGAGACCAAGGACCCTCTCTCCCTCTGCGAGGAGGTGGAGCGGGAGCTGGGCATCGACACCTACGCCGTCAACTGGCCCATCGGCTGCGGCAAGGAGTTCCAGGGGGTCTACGACCGGGAGAAGGCCAGCATCCTCTTTTTCTCCGCCGAGGGCCGGGGCAAGAAGGCCGCCTCCGTAGAGGTGGACCTGGAGGACCCCGCTGCCGCCAACTATATCGGCGAGGCCCGCTGGCAGTCCCTCCGGGAGGAGGTGGAGCTGCTGGGCGCGGGCCGGGATTTCGACATGAAGGCCGTCCGGGCCGGGACCCTGAGCCCCGTGTTCTTCGGCTCCGCCCTGACCAACTTCGGCGTGGAGCCTTTCCTGGAGGAATTTCTCCGCATGACCACCCCGCCCTTGAACCGGGACTCCGACAGCGGGGAGATCGACGCCTTTTCCCCCGAGTTCTCCGCCTTCGTCTTCAAGATTCAGGCCAATATGAACAAGGCCCACCGGGACCGGATCGCTTTCATGCGGGTATGTTCCGGCAAGTTCCAGCGGGACAGCGAGGTTTACCATATGCAGTCCGGCAAGAAGCTGCGGCTGAGCCAGCCCCAGCAGATGCTGGCCGCCGAGCGGGAGATCATTGACGAGGCCTACGCGGGGGACATCATCGGCGTTTTCGACCCCGGACTTTTTTCCATTGGCGACACGGTGACGGTGCCCGGGAAGAAATTTAGATTCCAGGGAATTCCCACCTTCGAGCCGGAGCATTTTATGCGGGTGTCCCCCATGGACACCATGAAGCGGAAGCAGTTCATCAAGGGCACGGAGCAGATCGCCCAGGAGGGCGCGATCCAGATCTTCAAGGTTCCCTTCGCCGGCATGGAGGAGGTCATTGTCGGCGTGGTGGGTACGCTCCAATTCGACGTGTTTCAATACCGGATGCGCTCTGAGTACGGCGTGGAGCTGAGGATGGCGGGGCTGCCCTACGATCATTTGCGGCGGATCGCCGCCTCCCCGGTGGAGCCAAAGGATCTGACCCTTTGCGCCGACGCGGCGCTGCTGGAGGATTTCCGGGGGAGGAGTCTTATTGCTTACTCCGGCGAGTGGCCGGTAGGGTATTTGTTGAAGCACAATCCGGGGTTGGAGCTGGAAGAACCCAATTGATTCTTGCCGCCCTCCGGGCGGCAGGGGGAGTTGTTTCTATTCGATAGCCCGGGGGCTACGCGCCCCCGGAC
>JAAZZJ010000312.1 GCA_014237695.1 Oscillospiraceae bacterium
TGGATACCAGCGCGTTGCCGCCCAGCAGCACCAGACAGAAGCCCGCCGCCGCCACAAGGACCGTTTTCTGCAGAAGGAACGCCAGAATGAAGGTGATCCCGTTGATGGCGATGCCGGTCAGCACAGCCGCGAAGAAAGCCGCCGCCATATTGGCCGCCGCTTCTACCGTGAACGGATGCCCAAATCCCAGTAGGACGCTTTGCAGCACTGTCCGACCCAGGACGTAAGGCAGTAGGAGAATGACATCCGCCGCAGCAGCGGCGATCAGCTTGCTGAAAAAGATGGGGGCACGGTGATAGCCTACTACGATCTTCAGCTGGGTCGTGCGGTTCTCAAAGTCGCCGCAGACAACGATGGATATGGCCAGCGCCGCCAGAACGGAGATGGTAGGGGTATCCTTCAGGGAGGAGAAAAAGGCGTCGTAGCCATGGAATACGATCTCCAGTTCCTCCGCCTTGGGAGAATTGACGTAGCTCAGACAGGACAGTGACGTCACCACAGACAGCGCCAGCATCAGCAGCGCGATCAGATGCAAAGGACGGGCTCTGGTCAGCTTCGACATTTCGCTTTTCAGAAGGCGGTTCATTTGTTCCCTCCTATTTCAAATCCTTCCGCCGGAACAGCGCCAGACCTGCGGCGGTGCTGACGGCGGCGGCGCAAAAGCTCACCAGCGGCAGGCGGATGGGGCGCGTCTCCGCAGCGGCGATCAGCTGCACCGCCTGACAGCCGGGGAGGTCGTACAGGGCTTCAAAAATTGTGCGCTTGAGTCCCTGGACGTAGGCCGGGTTCGGCATGGCCTCCCGCACGAGTATCTGGCCGTTTTCGATGTACTCCCGAGCGGGGATGACGGCCTGCTCCGTCAGGCGGGAATTGAGGTATATCCCCAGGAACAGGAGAAAATAGGCCAGAAAAATGCAGACGATCGCCACCACCGCCTTGTTCTGGTTCAGCAGGGCCGCCATGGTGAAGACGGCGCACAGGGAGGCGGTCATGAGAAAGGCGCAGAGGGTGAACCACAGGACGGAGGCCGGCGGCAGTGTGAAGCCGCCCATCAGCGGGATGCCCGCCGCCGTCATGGGCAGGATGTAGCCCAGGCAGATCAGGACGCCCGCCGCCGAGCAGGTGGCGAGATTCGCCAGATACAGGTTGGCGCGGGAGTGGCCCACGGCGATCTTGTTGCGGATGGCTCCGTCGCTGTACTCCGCGCCGACGAAAAGGCTGCAAAAGGCGGAGAGGACCACGCCGGACATGAGGACGAAGAGCATGTAGCGGTTGTCCAGAGGGACGGGGGCCCCCTGCCGCTGGGCGTGAACGCCCACCGCCAGTTCGAATACGCCGACGCCGAACATCACCGACACCGCCACCCAGAAGGACGCGCTGCGCCAGAGACGGTAGAAATTGGCCCGCAGGAGGAGGTTTATGCTTAATCTTGCGCTCATTATTTCAGGTCCTTTCTGCGGAACAGGAACAGTCCCGCGGCGGTGCTGGCGGCGATGACGATCAGGGAATACGCCGCCAGCACAGGAGCCTTGCCGGAGCTTCCGGCGTGCATCACATAATAACGCCCCTGCCCTCCCGGGAGCCATTCGGCAAAAAAGCGGTCATAAGCCAGCCTGAGCCTGGAATACTTGAGGGGCTCAGGCGCTTGACAGTAGAGGGCCAGTTCCATATCGCAGACAAGGCCATTCAAATAAAGGACGCACGCAGTCAGGATCACCACCACCGGCCCCGCCGCTCTGTGCTGGATATTCATGCCGACTGCGGAAAATATCGCGCTGTAGGACACAATTACAAGAGCGCCTGCCAAAAGATCGACTGCGGTCTGGCCCGGTGAGCAGATATAGTTGACCGCATCGGAGTGACCGAAGAAGAAGCTGGTCAGCGTCCAGTTTGGAAGGATAAAGGCGGCGCACAGCATCAGGCCCACCGCGATGCAGGTTACCAGATCCGCGAAGTAGATGGCCGGACGGACCGCGCCCACCGCCAGCTTGTTGCGGACGGCCCCGTCGCCGTACTCCCCGCTTAAAAACGAGCTGTACCACGCCGCCAGGAGGAACCAGACCTGGGTGAAGAACAGAAATGCGGGGTGGTCCTGCGTCCAGCCCTCTTGAAGCGCCTCCTGGAGTGAATAGACCAGCCGCAGACCGTAAAGCAGCATCAGCGCCATACAGCCCCAAAAGATGCGGCTTTTCCACACCCGGTGGAAATTGGCGTGCAGCAGATTTCTCATACGTCCCCTCCCCTATTTCAGGTCCTTCCGCTCAAAGAGCGCCAACCCGCCCAGGGTGAAGACCGCCGTCACGCCCAGATCGCACAGCAGCGCCCGCAGGGGATCAAGTACCGCCAGGTTCTGCACCTGTATCGCCTGCCCGGCGGGGATGATGTCACGGACGACCTCGTAAAACGTCCGAAGTGCCCCGGAGACGTAGCGGGGATTGGGCTCCGGGGTCATCGTCTGCATCCCGTCCACGGTCATGAGGAGGCCGCCGACAAACTCCGGCTCGGAGAGGGTGTTTTCGACCATGGAGGCTACCAGCAGCAGAGCAAACCAGGACAGCACCACGGTAACTGTGGCGGTTCGCCTGCTGAGGAGCATCCCCAGAAAGGTGAAGATGGCGGCAAAGGCCACGGCGGAGCCCACGATGATGAGAACATGGAACGCCAGCCCTCCAAGGCCGAATCCCCAGGGCCCGACCATCGGGATGCCAACGCACCCGCCGATGAGCCACGCGGCGGTAAAGAACGGGGACGAGGTCAGGACCGTGAGAAAGTTGGCCAGATAGACCTCCCGGCGGATGCAGCCTACGGTCAGCTTATTGCGGATCGTGCCATCGCTGTACTCCGCGTTCAGAAACATAGCGGCAAACATGGCGATAAAGAACCCCAGCGACATCGCCATATTGAAATAATGCTGCTCCAGCTTTACCTGAAAGCCGCGCTGGACGTCCTCCCGGCACCAGAAGAACACGAAGACGACGGAACAGGCCAGCACCGTGCCGAAGCACGTCCAGAACACATGGTCCCGGCGCATCCGGAAGAAATTGGCCCGCAGGAGGTTAGTCATCGACGGCACCTCCC
>JAAZZJ010000313.1 GCA_014237695.1 Oscillospiraceae bacterium
AGCCTCCCCACGCCCTGCCTCTTCGGCCTGTTCCGTCCCGCTATCTATCTGACGCCGGAGGTAGCGGCGGACGAGACCTGCCGGAAGCACGTCCTGGCCCATGAGTGCGCCCACTTCCGGCAGGGAGACCACGCCTGGGCCGTCTGGCGGGGGGTATGTCTGGCACTGCACTGGTACAATCCCCTGGTCTGGCTGGCGGCGTACCTGAGCCGCCGGGACTGTGAGCTGAGCTGCGACGAGGGGGCCGTCCGCCTCCTGGGGGAGGAAAACCGCGTGGACTATGGCCGCACGCTGGTGGGCCTGGTGGCCCGGCGAACCACGCCCAGAGACCTGGCCTGCTGCGCCACCACCATGACCGGCGGCAAGTCCGCCCTGAAGGAGCGGATCGCTCTGCTGGTAAAACACCCCCGGACCACGGCGGTCACGGCCGTGCTGGTGGCGGCGGCGTGCGCGGTGTTCGCGGCCTGCACCTTCACCGGCGCGGCGGAGGCGGAGGAACCCGCCGAACCATCAGCGCCCGCCCAGGCGGAACCCGCCCAACCAGAAAGTCAGCCTCCAGAAGCCCCGTCCCTTCCCGCTCTGGAGGACCTGCCCACCCGCATCGTATCCCAGGGAACGCCAGAGGCGGAAGCGGATATCTGGCTGGTGGCGGAACTGCCGGAGGATGATATTGCGGCCTACTTTGAACCGGATACCGCCCATAGTTGGCTGAGGTATGGGGAATTTTTGCAGGAGCTGGTGTTTGACGACAGGAATAAGATGCTCATGACTCCCCGGAAGCAGCTGCCGGAACTCTACTTCGAGGACCTGGATGGCGATGGTGAAAAAGAGCTGGCAATAATCTATAATTCCGACACCGGCACCGGCGTTTCTGTATGGAGCCTGACTGTGCTGGAGTGGGACGGGGAGAGCTGGACCGCCCACACCGCCCATTTGGAGAAAGACATCATCCGAGAGTTCAGGGACGGCTACTCCCTGGATTACTACGGAGTGGATGAAAACTATGTGACAGTAGGGTTCCGGGGACATTCAGCCCGTGTGGACATGGCGGCCATGTTCGGTGGCAGTACCGTATGGAAAGAGGAACCGCTGTATGTGGAACTCACTGGTATGATCTCCGCATATAGCATGAGGAGCCACGGCCTCACCCTGACGCTTGCGGGCGAGCTGCGGCCGGCCAGTTACGAGCCGACATCAAGCTATGGGTTTGAGTACAGCTGCAATGTCTACTATGAGGCAGACGGCACCTTCCGCTCCATGGGGGACTATCTGAGTACTGAGTATCAATGGACGCCCAGGGCAGACGAGAGCCTGCTGACTCCCATCTTCCGGAACATCCTGCGGGAGTTCATCCATCAGTGCCGGGCAGAGGGCACGGAGAACCTTTCTTCGGAAAACTTTGCCATATGCGACGTGAACGGTGACGGCAAAAATGAGCTTATCATCCAGCGAAACAGCACCTATGTGGCCGGTCAGGTGGAGCGGGTCTACAGTGCCAACGGAAACGAACTGCTGGCGGAATATCCTATGACTACCTACTACGACAACGGCTATGTCGCGGCGGGCTGGAGCCACAACCAGGGCGTAGCGGGCGACAAACTGTGGCCCTATACCCTGTACTGGTATGACAGCAGCGCGGGAAAATACGTCCAGGAGGCCGCCGTGGACGGCTGGGACAAGAGTCTCCGGGATACCTTCCTGTCCTATGACGAAACCATTATCCCCTTCCCGGAGGACGTGGACAAGGACGGAGACGGCTTTGTCTACTATATCATCACCGAGGCAGGCGGCTACGCCCCCGTGTACGGCGAACCCATGGACTACGCGGACTACGCCCTATGGGTGGCCCGCTATCTGGGAACCAACAGGGTGGATGTCACCTACTATCCACTGACGGAAAAAAATATTGCCCTGATCGAGCGAAATTAAGGAGAAAACAACATGAAAAAGATCATCTGGATACTGCTGCTTTGCGCGCTTTTCTGCGCCTTGACCGCCTGCGGGAAAAAGGAGCCCTCCGCTCCCCCGCCCCAATCTGACGCGGTTTCACCGGAACCGCCTGCCGGATCGGACCTTCCACCGGAGATCCCTTCACCGGACGAGTCCCCAGCAGAGCCGGAGGTCCAGCCGGAAGAGCCCTCCATTCCCACCACGGCCTGGTCGGGAATGCTGGCGGCCTATCAGGAGGTTTTGGAGGAAATCTACCGGTCCTCCGAGGACCCGGAGCAGTCCCAGTATGAGAACGGTCCCAGCTTCGCGCTCTACGATGCAGACCGGGACGGCGTGGAAGAGCTGATCGTCCGGAATACCGGCGGCAGTATGTCAGATATGTGGACCCGCGTCTACGGCTATGACGAGGCCTCTAAAGCGGCGTACATCGAACTGGAGGAGTTCTCCAGCCTGTATTGGTATGATAACGGCGTCATCGAGGCCGCCTGGAGCCACAACCAGGGCATGGCGGGGGATAAGCTCTGGCCCTACAACATGTACCGGTACAATGCAGAAACAGGTGCATATGAGCGGACCGCCGCCGTGGACGGCTGGGACAAGAGCCTGTCGGACACCTGGAGCGGCGTCTCCTTCCCGGAGGACGCGGATACGGACGGGGACGGGTTCGTCTATTACATCATCACCGAGGAGGGCGGCTACGCTCCCGAGTACGGCGAGGTTATGGACGGCGCGGACTATGAGGCTTGGCGGGAGAGCTGTCTGGAAGGCGCATTCCCCGCCGGACCGGACCTTGTGCCGCTGACGGCGGAAAATATTTCCCTGATCGGGTGAAACCTTTTCATGATTTTTACGACTGGATAGACACCGGGGTATCCGGCAGACATCAACTGAGGAGTAAAAATCATGAAAAAGAGAACAACGATGATCCTATTGACAGCGGCCCTGTGGGCGCTCCTGGCGGGCTGCGGGATGAAAACAGGCGCCTCCGCCCCATCCGTACCCGCCCCGGAACCGGAAATACAGACGCCTGCCGGACCGGAACCAGCCCCCGAGCCGGAAACCCTGCCGGAGGAGCCCGCCCCGCCAGAGCTGGACGGTGTC
>JAAZZJ010000314.1 GCA_014237695.1 Oscillospiraceae bacterium
TTGTAGTCCAAGCAAAAAGTCGAGGACGCTGTCATCCACGTCCCCGGCCTGCGGCTGCTCGAATTTTTCTTTTGCTGAGATCATTTCCACGCTGTGCAGCTCCTCCCGGATAATCCGGCGGACAGTTTCCGCCAGCGACTCCTGCTCATACATCCGGCAGACCGCACGGCAGACAGCATCCGTCCTCTGTCCAGCAGGGATGGCGCACAGCCGTTCCCACGCCTCCCGCTGGAGGGGAGAGGCCATGGAAAACGATAAATTCAGCCGCCGCTTATCCGCCGCCCTTCACACCCCGCAGCATTTGCCCGACAAGGCACTCGTAGCCCTTGGCGTTCATACATACGTCATCCAGGATAAAAGGCCGGCAAAGGCCGTCTGTGGCTGACACATGGCGCTTTAAGAGGGCGGCCCCGCCGCCCAGGAAGACGGCGGGCATGGCGCGGGCATCCAGGCCGCTCTCCGCAATGGCGGACAGCAGGCGGCGGACGTAGGCGGAAGCCTCCCGGTGGATGATCTGCCTGGCGTTCTCGTCCACGCTGCTCACCCCGCCCTGCAGGACACTCTCGATCTGCGCCGCCGTCATGGACAGGCCCAGGGCGCGGCGCACCTGCTCCGCGATCTCGTCCAGGCAGCGGATCATGCCCAGCTCCAGGCTCCGGCAGGTGGCGGCGTTGGGGATGCGGTTGTCCAGCCGCATGAGATCCACCGTCCAGCCCCCGATGTCCGCTACGATGACGGACGGCTCATCCAGCAATTCCTGCTGGGTCAGTACGGCGGCGTAGCCCTGGGGAAACAGGGACACCTCCGCAATGGTGACAGTATAGCCGTTTCCCTCATAGCGGAAGGACACCGGCTTGCCATCCCTGAGCAGGTAGGCCCTGAACTTCTTTTTGTCCCGGCCAAAGCTGGTCAGGGGCAGGCCAGCCGCCAGATGGACGCTGGCGGTGCGGTCTGCGCCCCGATGCTCCAGCTCTCTGGCGATAGCGGCCAGGGTCAGGAGGTAATAGTCCTCCGTGACCGTTTTGTCCTTCTGGAGCGGCTGCCGCCCACTGCCCACCACATAATATTTACCGCCGTATTCCAGCACATCCTTGCTGGTGTAGGGTTCATGCTCATATTGAACCAGCCCGGTGGGGAAGGAGAAATGGGAGCTTTTCATTGCGGCATAGCCGTGATCCACCCCGATGGTGATGGTTTCGCTCATCTGGAATCACCTCGATTCTTTTTGATTTTTTTGCTTTTCGTGGCGGTGGCACGGGCCTTTTGGATCTCCGGGCTGGTAATGTTCCAGGTATCGTTATACTGTCGGATATGGCACTGCAGTTCCTCTGGCGTCATATATTTGGCGCATAGCCTGGGCAGATAGGAGACGGCCTCGCTCCAGGTGTAGGGATAGCCGATCCCATCGCCATACACAACATCCTTCTTCAACTCCGCTTTCAGCGCGTCATACCCGGCTGGGTCAAAATCCTCGTATATGTCCCGGCCAGTGAGTTCCTCGAAGGCCCGTTCACCTATGTGGGGGAGACAGTCAAAACGCTGGTCCTGGTAGTCCGGCGCATCGGCCAGTGAGTCCGGGTCCTTCAGCGCGGCCATGTACACCTCCCGGCCCTGGGCGATCAGCCAGCCTCGGAAATCGGTGAAACCGTCATCCGTACAGCCGCCGCGCTCCATGACGGAGGCGGCTGTCCACAGGCCGTACTGATAGGCCAAGCTGGTATAGGCACAGGCGATGTCATCGAACCGTTTCGCCTGCTCCGGCCCCATATCCACCAACTGTTCCATCAGCCATTCGCTGGGGCCGCTTGTATGCTCCTTTGCCTGGGCAATCAGCGTCCAGAAGGTATCCTTGTTGATTTCGGTGATCCTGCTGCTCATCGCGCGGTACCTCCTCGTTTCTGTTGATGCGGTGGACGGACGGGCGATTTCTCCGGTTCCATTTCCTCTTTTGTCAGGATGAAAAAGTCCTTGCCGCACCAGAAACTGACATACATCTCTCCAAATGAGGTCTTGTGGGGATGCTGCTCATAGCCCATGCCCCAGCCGCCCACATACTGCGCCGTACAATACTCCTTCAACTCGGCCAGTTCGAGCAGGGTAAGTTCATCCTTGATCTGGCAAACAGCAACGCCGTATAATTCACCGTCTATGACTTCCACCGAAGGGAACAGCGAAACGACCTTTTCATTCACAGTCTCCAATCCGTCATAATAGACCATGAGGCCCCTTTTTTCCTGCTCAGGTGTCAGTTCGTCCTTGAGTCCTTGAAGGATTGCGTCACGAAATTCGGGGGCAGACAGTTCATCCCCTGCCAGGAGTTGTGAAGCAGATCCGCCCCCTGCCATCTCTGCGCTTAAAGGGCTGTACAGCTTCAATTCTGTTACTAAATTCGCTTGCGGATCGGGCGCTAAAATATCTTGAAATCCCATCCGCTCCAGCACTTTTCCATAGAGCTGTTTTTCAAATGCCTGGTATTCGGGGGTGGAGGTATCCACCTCCAGCAGCGTGGCGGACTCGTAGGTGCTGCCGGGGATGATCTCCCAATCCACCGCCTGGAAACGAACGGCGATCAGCCAATCCATCAGCTGATGCCCTTCCATCAGTTCAAACATTCCACGGTTATCTTCATAGGGGAACAGCGAGGGGACATCGATCCCCGTCAGCTCCCTCGCCATGCGGTATAGGGTAAACCCCTGGGCATCCATGCTGGGCGAGATCGTGTCGTAAAACCGTTTCATATCCTCCGGCGTGGACAGCTGGGGACAAAACTCCCCCAGGGCATCCCGGAGCGCCTCCGCCTTATGGGAGAGAAAGTTCATGTACTCCTGCTGCTCGTTCGATGTGAGCCACAGCGATTCACAATTCTGCTGGCTCTGTTCCAAGGCTTGCTGTGCCTGCCGCAGCTCAGTGCGGGCTGTCTCCAGCTCGGCGCGGGCGGCGCTGACCGCCGGATCCTCGGCGCGGTAGTAATCGCCCAGCCACTGCACCGCGCCGTCCAGCGCGCTGCGGTAGCTGGCGGTGTCGCCCATCAGCAGCGCGGCGCG
>JAAZZJ010000315.1 GCA_014237695.1 Oscillospiraceae bacterium
TGTCAGTGGAACGAAGGAATAGGAAAGTGGCAATCGAAAAACGAGCGTTTGGCAAAACTGGACACATGAGCTCGGCGGTGATTTTTGGCGCAGCCGCACTTTTGGATGTAAATGAAAAAAGCGCTGCCTGCGGTCTCCATACTGGCCGTAGCCCTTCTCTTGCTGCTCCGTCCTCAGGAAGCCGCCGACGCTGTACGCGACGGACTGTCGCTGTGCGGCCGGACGGTCATTCCCTCTCTGTTTCCTTTTTTCGTGGTGATCTCCCTGCTCTTGCAGCTGGGTTTGGCGGAATCCCTCCAGTGTGTCTGCGGCGCCGTGATGGGACCGCTGTTTCATCTGCGGGGCGCATGTGCCCTGCCGCTGCTGGCGGGACTGCTGGGCGGGTACCCCAGCGGGGCGGGAGCAGCCGCTGGATTGTATCAGCAGGGCAGTATCTCCCGTCAGGAGGCGGAGCTGCTGCTGGGATTCTGCGACAACTGCGGCCCGGCGTTTCTGCTGGGTTACGTGGGGGCTGGCGTTCTGGGGAACGCCGGGGCGGGGGCGCTCCTCTTCCTGATCCATGCCGTCTCCGCCCTGCTGAGCGGAATGCTTCTGTGCCGCCTGTGCAGGGACCGGGGAGCCGTCCCCGCCGGGAAGCGGAGGGCGGTCCGGACCGTCTCTTTCCCGCAGGCCCTTACCGCCTCCGTCTCCGGAGCCATGCAGTCCATGCTGAATATCTGCGCTTTTGTAGTCCTCTTTCGGGTTTTGGCGGCGCTGCCGCCGGTTCCGCTGTCTTTTCCGGTGCTGGGCGCATTGGAAATGGTCTCCGCCGCCGCCGCGCTTCCGGCGGGCAGAGCGGCTTTTCCCGCTGCCGCTGCCGCTGTGGGCTGGGGCGGGCTTTCGGTTCACTGCCAGGCTATGTCCCTCGCCGCTCCGGCGGGCCTCTCCTTTCGCTGGCATTGGCTGGGGAAAGCGGTTCAGGCGGCACTGTCCTTTCTGCTGGCCTCGGCCCTGCGGAACTTTATCGGATTGTAGTTTCCTTCCGGTCCGCCGGGATGCCGCCGGACTTCCGTCGATTTTGGGCGGAAGTCCGGCATTGCTGTCTCCTGGGTTCCCGGAAGCCGGCTTTACCGGCCCAATGAGAGAAAATACGGTCGAATATAGTCCGATTTGACTTTTCAGGAATATTTTTACATTTTTGTCGAACGAAATTCAGGCTTTTTAAGGCGGAAATTCCAAGTTTCGACTTGTGTTTTCTGTCTGTTTATGGTAATTTGTAAACAAGGCGCAACGAAGCTTCGATATTTCGTCTAAACAGACGGATGGCCCTCTATTCATGTCGACATGCAAATTTTTGAAAGGATCAATGCGTATGGACAACAGAATAAAAATCATGCTGGCGGACGCCGATACCGATGCCTGCGGCATGCTGCAGGATGCTCTGGAACAGACCGGCCGCTTTGCCGTAGTCGCTTCCACGGGTGATGGCAGTGAAGTGCTGTCCCTGGTTGGCAGAACAAAACCGGATATTCTGGTTCTCGATCTGGTGCTGCCAGGCCTGGATGGCTTAAATATCATGCAGAGGATGGAGGGCGATGATCTTCCGATGGTTCTGATGACCTCCTCTATCGCCAATCATGAAACCATTGCCCAGGCCGGGGACCTCGGCGTTGCCATGTTTATCCGGAAGCCCTACAGTGAGACGGCCATGGTGGACAGCCTGCTCCGTCTGGCGGAGAAGGCGGACCCCAAGATTCACGCACCCGGGCTGGAGGAGCTGGTAACCTCCATTATCCATGAGGTAGGCGTTCCCGCTCATATCAAGGGGTATCAGTATGTCCGCGAGGCAATTATGATTACGGTGGAGGATATGGATGTCATCAATTCCGTCACCAAGGTCCTCTATCCGGAGGTAGCCAAGCGCTACCATACCACCCCCAGCCGGGTGGAACGCGCCATACGCCACGCCATTGAAGTGGCATGGGACCGGGGCGATTTGGAAACCCTGCAAAAATTCTTTGGCTATACCGTCAGCAATGCCAAGGGAAAGCCCACGAATTCTGAATTTATCGCCATGATTAGCGACCGCATTCGACTCAAGCTGAAAATTGCCACCGCTTAATCGCGCTTTCCGCCGCGCAGGAAAACGCAGCACTCATGCCATGCCAGGATTAGAGAGAACCGAATGGAATATGCGCCTGTTGACCACTCTCCCTCGCCGTGCGCGGCGGCGGGGGAGTGGCCTTTTTCTGGCTTTTCTGACGGAATACCTCTTGACAAACCCGGCTTTTCCGGCTATACTACCACCAGTTAACGCAATGATGAGAACCAGTAGCGCGGCACAGTCCTGCCAAGAGAACCCCCGGATGGTGGAAGGGGGAGAGGGCGGCGGCGTGAATACATCTCTGAGCAGCGGACCAAAGCGGTGCAAACCGTGCGTAGGCTCCGCCGGGCGCGCCCGATACAGCGCCGGGGTCCTGTCGGGGACCTCACGAGGCCGCGCCCTGCAAAGGGGCGGCGAATCAGAGGTGGTACCGCGAGCTTTTCGCCCTCTGTCCTGTGGGACAGGGGGCGTTGTTTTATTGGCGGAAGGAATGTGAAAGGAGCGGCATATGCTGGAAAATAAAATACGGACTCCAGAGGAGGTGGAGGCCTATCTCCACGAACTGAGGGAGTGGATCGCCGGTGAGGAGGAAGCAGCGGCGGAAGAAATGTCCGCGTTCTTCACCAAGCGCCTGGCGCACTACGAGGACGTCCACCTGGGGAACTGGGGAGAGCTGTACGCCCATATCGCGGATTTCTTTGACGGTGGACTGGAGACGCTGCTGGACATTGGCTGCGGCACCGGGCTGGAGCTGGAGGCCGTCTACCGCCGGTTTCCGGAGGCGGCGGTCACCGGGATCGACCTCTCCGGCGATATGCTGGCGAAGGCCCGGGAGAAGTTTGCCGGGAGGGACTTTCAGGGGATCGAGGCGGACTATTTTGTCTATCCGTTTCCGGCGGGGGTCTTTGACGCGGCGCTCTCCTTTGAGACGCTGCACCAC
>JAAZZJ010000316.1 GCA_014237695.1 Oscillospiraceae bacterium
CAGAGCGGCAGAAGAAGGACCGCCAATTCGGAGGCTTCGCCTGACCAGAAATCCCGCCGCACAGCCCTTTACTTCCCCGCCGAGGTGGACGCCCAAAGGGCGGCCCCGAGAAAGGAGTCCAGAACCATTGGTTCTGGCGCGTTTTTGGTTACTTTTGCCGCGTGGCAAAAGTAACCGCAGGGTCCGGGGGCGCGCAGCCCCCGGGGTGGCAAATAGAACCGCCCTCCGTGCCGCCCGCAGGGCGGCAGAGCAGCTTAAATCAACCCTGCCTTAGTAAATTCCCTGAACAGAATGTGCGGCGTCATGGGCGCGTCATTGACCGCGACGCCAGTCGCATTCAAAACCGCGTTCCGAATGGCCGGGGCCGGCGAACACGCCGGCGGCTCACCCAGAGCCTTGGTGCCGTAGGGACTGGTTGGCTCCGGGTTCTCCACAAACAATGCCTGCAAATTGGGATGATCCATAAAGGTGGACAGCTTGTAATCCAACAAATTGTTGTTCAGCGGCTTACCCGTTTTCTCATCAAACAGCAGCTGCTCGGAAAGCCCGTATCCAATGCCCATGGACATGCCCCCGTGGACCTGTGCCTCCGCCAGGGCGGGATTGATGAGCTTCCCGCAGTCGTGAACGTTGACGATATTCAGCAGCTTCACCTGACACATGGGGATGTCCACCTCCACCTCCGCGAAGGTGCAGCCGAAGGAATAGGCGTTGTTCTTGATCTGATACGTACTCTCGGCGGTGATATGCTGGGAATGTTCCAGACTGTACAGTACCTCCGTAGCCAGCTCTCCCAGGGTCATCAGCACCCGTCCGTCGCTCTGGCGGACGATCTTCCCATCCTCCAGATCCAGATTTTCTTTCATCTGCCGGGTCAGCTCCACGGCACAGGTCAGGATTTTATCCCGCAGGATCGCGCCCGTCTGCCGCAGAGCGAAGCCGCCGATATAGGTCTGCCGGGAGGCATAGGCCCCGGTGCCGAAGGGCGTCACGTCCGTATCCTGACTGGACACTATATGTACATCCTCGAAGGGAATACCGATGGCGTCCGCCGCCATCTGTGCAAAGGCGGTATCGCACCCCTGACCGATCTCCGTCTCGCCGGTCTGTACCTGCACGGACCCGTCCTGATTGAGGACCATCCGGCAGGAGGAGGACTCCAGCGAAATGGGCCACACGGCGGTGTTATACCAGAACAGCGCCATGCCGATCCCCCGGCGCACCGGACCGGTCTGATTTTCGTACTCCTTCCGCTTCCGCTCATAGTCAATGGCGGCCATACCCTTGTCCATAACCTCCCGGAAGGTGTCGTAGTAGTTCTCGTTCTTACTGAACCCGTCCACGTACCCCTTCGGCATCACGATCTGCCTGCGGTACTCCATAGGCTCCCGGCCCAGGGCCCGGGCCACATCGTCGATGTGGCTCTCCCCGGCCCACATGGCCTGAGGGATGCCGTAGCCACGCATGGCGCCCGCGGAGGGCCGGTTGGTGAACACGGTGTAGGCGTCGCCCTCCACGTTGGGGCAGGGATAGATCTGAGGGAAGGCCCCCATGCCCTTGGCCACGATGCCGTGTCCGTGGGAGGCGTAGCCGCCCTGATTGGAGAAGCACTCGATCTTCCGCGCGGCAAAGGACCCGTCAGGCCGCACCCAGGAGATGATATGGGTCCGGATGGCGTGGCGCACCCGGTTGGACACGAAGGTCTCCTCCCGGGAGCAGTCCACCTTCACCAGCCGTCCCCCCAGCTGGGTGGTGAGCCAGGCACACAGGGGCTCATAGAGGGCGTCCTGCTTGTTTCCAAAGCCGCCGCCGATATAGGGCTTGATGATGCGCACCTTCCCCCAGGGGATGCCCAATGCCTGCCCGCATACCCGGCGGACGATGTGGGGAATCTGGGTGGAGGAGGTAACGGTGATCCGTCCGCCCTCCATATGCGCGGTGCAGATATGGTTTTCGATGTGGCAGTGCTGGACGGTAGGTGTATCGTACCAGCCCTCCACCTTGATGAGCCCCGGCTCCCTGCTGGCGGACTCATAGTCGCCGCTGCGGATGGTGGTGTGGGCCAGAATGTTGCCGGGGTAGTTCTCCTGGACCTGGGGTGCGCCGGGCTCCATGGCCTTCTGCACGTCCAGCACAAAGGGGTACTCGTCATAGTCCACCTTCACCAGCCGTGCGGCCCGGGCGGCGGCAACCTCGTCCTCGGCGACCACCACAGCAACCTCGTCGCCGTAGTAGCGCACGTGCCGGTTCAGCAGCAGCCGGTCGGCCACGTCCTGATGATGGGGGTCCGTGGACCAGGGATGGCCCGCCGTGGGAAAGGGGATGTCCGGCACATCGAAGCAGGTAAAGATCCGCACCACGCCGGGGACCTGCTCAGCCCCCGCCGTGTCCACAGAGCGCACCATACCGTGAGCGATGGTGGAATGGACAATCCGGGTGACCAGCGCGGCCCGGCCGCACAGGTCCTCGGTGTATTGCGCGCGGCCCGCCGCCTTGTCAAAGGCGTCCACGCGGATCTTGCTCTGACCTACGCTTTTGCTCATAGGGCGTCAGCCTCCTGTCTGTCAATTGATGGGAAATTTGGAAAGAGGGACAAATTTTTTGCTGTCTGCTAAAAATTTTTATTATTATATCACAAAGAGCGCCGTCTGTATAGGACAAGTGTCCTTTGTCCGCTATTTTAATTTTAGATAACGGGAGTGTCCAAACTAAAGCTATTATGCTATAATAAGGAAATATGAGAAAACAAACGATAGATGCATGGAAGAAATGCCCGAAATGTGGAAAGCTTGAAAGCCAGGTGAAGGCAGGGCGCAACAGCTCGGGGAGCCAACGCTGCAGATGTAAGGAGTGCGGCATATATTACACCATCGAGCCCAAACGCCATGAGTACCCAGAAGAAACCAGAGAGCTGGCAATCAAAATGTACTACGGGGGAGTCAGCGGCCGAGGTGTGGGAAAAATTCTAGAGACTGTTTTAAAACCGTCAAAGTAACCAGACAAGGATACAGGCAAGGCAG
>JAAZZJ010000317.1:0-2799 GCA_014237695.1 Oscillospiraceae bacterium
GGCGTCGAACCACAGGCCATAGAGCATCTGCCCAAGGGGCTGGGCGCACATGGAGATGGTGGAGACGCAGGCCATGACCTTCCCGGTCATATGCTCCGGCGTCCTCTGCTGGATGGCCGAGACGGCGAAGATGGAGAAGGTACAGGCCATCGCCTGCCCTACGCAGAACACCAGCACCAGCGCCCCGTACTGTCCCATGGCCCCCACCGGCAGCAGCAGGGCCCCGCCTCCCAGCAGGCAGCATCCTCCCACCACCGTTACCAGCCGGTTGAGCCGCCGGAAGGGCAGGCGCGCCGCCAGCGCTCCCGCCGCCAGTCCGCCCAGCAGGGCGGCCAGCCCCATGGCGCTCTCCGCCGCGCCGTAGAGCCGGGCGGAGAGGCCCAAACTGGTACGGATGAGATACGGCAGTCCCACAATAGCCGCGCCGGAAATCAACGCCCCCACCGCGGCGGCGAACAGCAGCAGATCCAACACCTCCCGCCGCTCCCGGGCCAGGAACCGGGCGCTGCCCAGCAGGTCCTCCCGGAGGATATCCCTCAGCCGCTGTCCCCGGACCCGGGGACTCTCCGGCAGTCGGATGAAGCACTCCAGCCCCGCCGTCAGCAGGAAGCACGCCCCCGCTCCCGCCAGCACCGGACGGACGCCGAAGGCGGTGTAGAGCAGGCTCCCCAAAAAGGGCGTCACCAGTCCGGAAACAGCGGCCACCTGATTTACCGCCGCGTTGCCCCGCAGGACGTTCTCCCCATGGAGCATCTGGGGGACGCAGGCCTGGACCGTGGGGGACTCGAAGGCCCCCAGCACGGACAGGACGATCAGCAGCGCCGCCGTCACGGCCAGTCCCCTGCCGTCCGCGAAGGCCGCGGCCGCCGCCAGCACCGCCGCCCCGGAGGTCAGGTCCAGCCCCACCATGATGGCCCGCCGGTCCATCCGATCCGCCAGTACTCCGCCGAATGGTGTCAGCAAAATCGTAGGCACCATGCTCACCGCCAGCAGCGTGCCGAACACCGCCGCCGAGCCGGTCTTCTCCAGCACGTACATTGACAGCGCAAACCGCAGTGCCCCGTTGCCCAGCAGGGAAAATACCTGCCCCAGGAGCAGAAGGGTGAAATTTCGGGTAAACAGCTTTTCTTTCATCGTCCATTCCTCCTTTTACATACCTTTCAAAGGTATGTATCTTAACAAAAGTTTTGGCGCTTCTGCGCCGCTTGCATACCAACCAAACGTATGTATATCCCCCGGTAAAAAGCCGCTTGGAAAGCGGCTTTTATAAGAACTCCGGCGGAAGCAGCTGGAAGTACTTATCCGCCAGCTCCAGCATTTCCTCGTCGATGAGCGGAACGCCCAGATTGGCGAAGATCTCTCCCGCGCAGCGGAACTTGTGCAGCACCTCTTCCCGGGTAGCCGGGAAAATCGTGGGAGCCATCCAGAGGGTATCCAACAGCGTCAGCAGCTCCGCCGCCTCCCGGGGGTACTCCGTGCGGATAGAGCCGTCCGCCATCCCCTCCTCGATCAGCTCCAGCCAAAGGGGCGTGGCGATGGTCCGGTTCTCCTCGATGATCGTGGCCAGCATATGAGGATTCTTCAGCAGCGGCAGGCTCTGGCGGCTGAGGCTGGACCACTCCGGCTCCTGGGTCAGGCGGACGACCTCCTTCATTTTCTCCAGGCCGGTGAGGTCCTCCCTCCCCCGGACCTTCTCGAAGGGGTTGTCGTCAAAGAACATTTTTGTGGTGAGGGCGTTCATGATCTCCTCTTTGGACTTGAAGTGGTGGTATACCGCTCCTTTGGTCAGCCCTCCCAGCTGGTCCACGATGTCCTGGATGGTGGTCTTTTCATACCCCTTCTCCAGAAACAGCCGCCGGGCCGCCGTCAGGATCTTCTCCACCGTTTCCTCCGGGTACTTGTTCCGCGCCATGGTCCCACCTCCTTCGGGGTAAAATACATTCTCTTGGTATGTCTGCAGTATAGCAGACCTTCCGCCTGTTGTCAAGAGGCCCCGGCGGCTGTGCCGCCGGGGTTGCACCCTCGTCACTGGAATCACCCCGGAGGCCAGGTCATATCCCGCCCTGCCAGCACATGAAAATGCAGGTGCGGCACGGTCTGCTGGCCAGCCTCGCCGATGTTTGATACCACACGGTAGCCGGGACCGGCAAAGCCCAGTTCCTCGGCCAGCTTCGCGATGACGGCGAAGATATGGCCCACGATAGGCGCGTTCTCCTCCGTTACAGCGGACACAGACTGGATATGAGCCTTCGGCACCACCAGGAAATGTGTGGGTGCCTGAGGATTGATGTCATAAAAAGCATAGCACAGATCGTCCTCATAGACCTTTTTGCTCGGAATTTCTCCGGCAATAATCTTGCAGAATAAGCAGTCAGACATGGAATCCCTCCTTTTCATTGAAACGACACGACGGCGAAAAACTCCAGCATCGCGTCGCTGTCGTTGATTAAACTGTGGCTGTGCCCCTTGGGGCAGTAGTGGCAGTCCCCGGCGGTCAGGGACTCGTACTCCCCGTCGTAAAGCACCTTCCCCTTCCCCGACAGGATACAGATGATCTCGCTACTGGTGTCGTGGGTGTGCAGTCCGATGGAAGAACCGGGCTCCAGCGCGGCGCGCATGATCTTGCCCAGCTCATCCACCCGCATCCGGGTATGGAATGTCCCCTCCCCGCCCAGGAAGCCGGGGATGACCTGTTCCTCCATGTTGGAAAAATCGATCAGCATCAGAATCGTCTCCTTTCATTCCCGCTCAATGCCGAGCGTATCGTAGTATTCATCGGAAAACCGCAAAACGCCTGGG
>JAAZZJ010000317.1:2809-3016 GCA_014237695.1 Oscillospiraceae bacterium
GTCAGCGGGAGTGATCTGAAACCTCTCCGCAATCGCAGTCAGAGCGGCATCCTTCCTCAAGAAATACTCCTCACTTCCCGGCCAGCCTGCGGCGGCATCTTCCGCCAGCAGATTCCGGAGCTGCTCCTCCGTCATCCACCATATCTGGGAGAGCGGGTTGGCGTCCCGGCAGAAAAGTACAAAGGACAGAAATTCCCGGAAGTCCCC
>JAAZZJ010000318.1 GCA_014237695.1 Oscillospiraceae bacterium
GCTGGTGGGCTTCGCGCTGGATGTGGGCACCACCTCCCTGGCGGGGGTGCTGGTGGATCTGGAGAGCGGGAAAATCCTTGCCAAGGCCAGCGGCGGCAACGGACAGATCCGCTACGGAGCCGACGTCATCAACCGCATCATCGAGTCCGGCAAGCCCGGCGGCCGGAAGCGCCTCCAGGATGCGGTCATCAAGGAGTCCATCATCCCCATGCTCTCCTTCATGTACCGTGAGGCGGGAATCAACCCCCGGCGGGTCTACCGGATGGTGCTGGCGGCCAACACCACCATGAACCACCTGCTGCTGGGACTCCACGCGGACCCCATCCGGATGGAACCCTTCGTACCCAGCTTTTTCCGCACGGACCACCTGTTCGTCCGGGATATCGGCCTGAAGATGAACCCCCTGGCGGAGCTGATCGTGGCCCCCAATATCGGCAGCTACGTGGGAGGGGATATCACCGCCGGCGCGCTGGTGTCCATGATCTGGAACGATCCCGCCATGAGCCTGTTCATCGACCTGGGCACCAACGGTGAGCTGGTCTTCGGCAACAACGAGTTTTTGATGAGCTGCGCCTGTTCCGCCGGTCCCGCCTTTGAGGGCGGTGATATCTCCTGCGGGATGCGGGCCACCGATGGGGCCATCGAGGCCTGCACCATCGACAAGGAGACCATGGAGCCCTCCATGACGGTGGTAGGCGGCGCGGCCCCGGCGGGCCTCTGCGGCAGCGGCATCATTGACGTCATCGCCGAGCTGTTCCGCTGCGGCATTATCAACGGCAAGGGCAAATTCGTCCGGGAGGGCGAGCGCATCCTCCACGACGAACACGGCATGGGCTCCTACGTGCTGGCCTGGAAGAAGGACAGCGAGGGGGCCAAGGACGTGGTCATCAACGAGGTGGACATCGAGAACTTCATCCGGGCCAAGGGAGCCATCTTCTCCGCCACCCAGACCATGCTGCACTCCCTGGGCTTCGATGCCTCGGTGATCGAGCGGGTCTACGTGGCCGGAGGCATCGGCAGCGGCATCAACATGAAGAACGCCGTCACCATCGGCATGTTCCCGGATATTCCTCTGGAGAACTTCCACTACATCGGCAACTCCTCCCAGACGGGAGCCTACGCCATGCTCCTCAGCGCCCAGGCCAAGGAGAAGGTAGACGAGCTGAGCCGTTCCATGACCTACCTGGAGCTGTCCAACGAGCCGGGATACATGGACGAATTTGTCGCCGCCTGCTTCCTGCCCCACACGGACGCGGGGCTGTTCCCCAGCGTGGATTTTTAGGCATACACACTTTTTCTTGAAACCACACGCCGCCCAAAGGGCGGCTGGGCTGCTGGTAGCCGCTTTGCGGCCACCGCACGGAAAAAGTGTCAAAAAGAACTTTTAATGAGTCGTTTTATGGGTCACCACTATGACAGAAGTACTGCGTATCACCTACATCAACTGTGATTTCTGCACCGCCAAAAATCACTGCGCCGCCTGCGGCTCAGAGCTGGAGCAGTCCCTGACGGAAAAGCCGGGGATCGTCTCCGCGAAGCTCAACATCCCGGACCACGCCGCCAGCATTGAACACACGCTGGACGGCGACGATCTGGAAGACCTGCTGGACGCCATGGGGCTGCTGGTAGGGTAATACAGGACAAAATATCCCCCGTGCTGTGCGTTCTGCGTCACAGCCAGGGGATATTCTTTATGATTCTGACTGGGATCTCTCCAGAGCATCAGCGTGTTCCCGCTCCAAAATATCCAGAAGCTCCGCCGCCGGACCCTCGGGATACGACTCGCGGCAGGCCGACAGCGTCTGGGCAAATTCTTCCGTGCCGCCGTACATGACGGCGTCCGTGGTCGCGATAAACTGACAGACGATCTCCGCCGCCGGCATCGGCTCCCAGCCGGGCAGTTCCGTGATCTGACCGTCCAATAAAACCAGGTAAGCCAGCACCTTATGGGGCGCCTCCAGAAAACGGTGATAGAGTTCATCCGTCGCCCCCTCGCTGTACGCGCCATCGGCTGTCAGTATAAAGACAACCAGCTGGTCCAGCGGGACCGTGTCCATATGGCTGAAGATATACTCAAAATTCGGGTCATCCGGGCCGCCGCTCAAGCCGAAGGCCGCAGCATCCGTACTGAGAGCCTCCCAGTCCGTCTCCTCCAGCTCCGGCAGCGCCCTGCTGGCCTGCGGGGCGGGATCGCTGTCCGGCTGGGACGGCGATACACCATCTTTGGCCCCGCAGGCGGTGAGCAGAAGCATAATGAGAAGTATGCTTAAGGTTTTTTTCATGCAAATCATCCTTCCTTCCGCTGCACGCACAGACGTATGCGTCTTCTATTCCTCCACAGGAGAAAATCCCACCGTTCCGGGCATTCTTATGCAACCAGCAGTTACCCAAAGCAGGAGCGGTCGTTCGGGTCAGTACCAGGTCTGATAGTTATCGACCTCCATCTGCCGGTCGGAACGGTATGGCTCCGTATAGTACCGGGCCGTACTCATCCACACCGAACGATCTGTTCCAGCTGGATAGATGTCGATCTGTATACTGGACATATGCTGCATGACACCAGCGCTCGCAGTATCCTTCTCCGCTTCTCCACGGGCATATGGGACATATTCGTCCAGGAACCCCTCGCTGGACAGAAAGGTCTGCAGCTCTGTTTTCAGCACCGCCATGTCGGCTTCAGAGATATCCCCGTATCCACACCGAATGAAAAGTGTGGCAGGACCTTGCTCCGCCTCCAACTGGGTGATATAGTCCCTGGCCAGCATTTCCTGCCTGAACGCCTTCCAGGCGGGCAGGTCCAGCCGCGTTGTGACCATACACCCGGTCAGGCACAGCAAGATCAGTCCGATGACCGCGTATATACGCTTTGGCACATTGATCCCCCCTTACTGCTGAGTTTATCGCACCGGCCTCCCTATTCCTCCGCAAATGGATCCCCGATGTCAGCACTCCCCGCCGGCACGGGCATTTCCGTCTCCGGCTGCTCCACGGGAATTGAGGCTTCCCCAGGAACAG
>JAAZZJ010000319.1 GCA_014237695.1 Oscillospiraceae bacterium
GGGCACAGTGTGGTCGGTCTGGTATGTGCCCCAGGCCATCCGCACCAGCCTCTCCCTGCTGATCGCCCTCAATCCCAGGGACGAGTACCCGGAGGCACGGGCCATACACCGCCATTTTGTGCTGCATCTGGGCGGCACCAACACCGGCAAGACCTACGCCGGATTCCAGCGCCTGAAGCGGGCGAAAACAGGGGTCTATCTCGCCCCTCTGCGCCTGTTGGCCCTGGAGGCCCAGGAGACGCTGCTCAAGGCCGGGGTGGACTGCGGCCTGTCCACCGGCGAGGAGGAGGATTTCCGGGAGGAGGACACCCATATGGCCGCCACCGCCGAAAAGCTGGACCTGAAACGGTACTGGGATGTGGCGGTGATCGACGAGTGCCAGATGATCGCGGACCGGCAGCGGGGCTACGCCTGGACCCGGGCCATCCTGGGGGTGCTGGCTCCGGAGGTACATCTGTGCGCCGCTCCGGAGGCCAGGGATCTGCTCATCCGTCTGATCGACAGCTGCGGCGACGATTATGAGCTGGAAGTCCACCAGCGGACCACCCCCCTGGTCTGCATGTCCCGCACGGTGGACCCCCAGCGCATCCAGCCAGGGGACGCTCTGATTACCTTCTCCAAGGTTGGCGTACTCAGCGTGGCGGAGGATCTGCGCCAGCACGGGAAGGAGCCCGCCATTATCTACGGAGCCCTCCCCTACTCCACCCGCCGGAAGCAGATGGAGGGATTTCTGGCGGGTGAGATGGAGTACGTTGTGTCCACCGACGCCATCGGCATGGGGCTGAACCTCCCCATCCGGCGGATCATCTTCATGGAGACGGAGAAGTTCGACGGCGTGGAGCGCCGGGAGCTGAAGCCGGAGGAGATCAAGCAGATCGCCGGACGGGCCGGACGCTTCGGCATGTACAACCGGGGCTATGTGGGGGCTACCCAGAATCTTGGAGCCATCCGGGCAGGGCTGGAGGCGGTGGTGCCGCCCTTGGAGTACGCCGTGGCGGGGTTCTCCGACCTGGTCCTCCAGGCGGACTTCGACCTGCTGGAGGTCCTCACCCAGTGGAACCAGATGCCTACGGTGGAACCCTACCGGAAGCTGGACATCACCCGGTATATCACCCTCATCACCAGAATCCGGGAGCAGGGATTCCTCCTCACCAAAGAGCAGGAACTGCGCTGTGCCAACATCCCCTTCGACGAGACCGAGGACGCCCTGCGGGAGCTGTTCTACCACTTCCTCCACCGCTGGCAGCAGGGGGAGGGCATCGAACAGCCCGGCCTCCCCGAGGGGGACCCCACCCTGCCCGAGCTGGAACAGTATTGCCGGAAGCTGGATCTGTACTTCTCCTTTGCCAAAGCCTTTGACTGTCCGGTAGACGAGGACAAGCTTTATGACAGCCGGGAGCAGGCCGCAGAGGAGATCAACGAGATCCTCCTCCACCGCCTGCGGAACAATATCCGTTTCTGCGACTGCTGCGGGAAGGCTTTGCCGCTGTACCACCACGGCCGCCTCTGCGACGGGTGCTACCGGAGGCGGTTTTCGCGGAGAAACCGCCCATAGCCGCCGGGACGCCCATGGGGCGAGTCGTGGGCGCGCTTCGTAAATACGCAAAAGGGGTCCGTCCGGCGGGACGGCCCCCTTTGCGTCATCCGTAAAAAACTCCCGGTCACGCCCTAAAAATCACCGCTGAGGCAAAACGCCTTGCCATTTTTTCCGCGCCTGCTACAATGGACTTGAAAGGAGGGATCGACATGAAAATCACCTTGAATCAGGACCCGTCCTTCCCGGAGACGGAGGTGGTCATCAACTGCCCCCAGGCGGACGAGGACATCCTGCGGCTGGTGGCCATGCTCCGGGTCTACCAGAAGAAGCTGGTGGGCATGAAGGACGGAGAACAGCATCTGCTGGATGTAAAGGATATCCTCTACATCGACGCCGCGGACAAGAAGACCTTCCTCTACACGGAGAAAGCGGTCTATGAGTCCGCCCTCAGGCTCTACGAACTGGAGGACGCCCTGGGGGAGCTGGACTTTCTCCGGGCGGGGCGGTCCGTCATCGTAAACTTCCGGCGGATCAAGTCCATCCGTCCGGAGCTGGGCGGGCGGATGCTGGTGACCATGGACAATGGAGAGCAGGTGTACGTGTCCCGCCAGTACGCCGGGGAACTCAAGGACAAGCTACGGGAAGTGGAAAGGAGTTTTTTGCAATGAAGAAGTTTTTGAAGGGCGTCGTGGAGTGGAAGACGTCGGCGTGCATGATCTTTACCGCCGCCATGTTTTTCTATCTGTTTTTCTGCTGGGTGTACGGCACCCGGGAGGTATCCACCGGTATGCTGTGGACACTGTTCTGGGCCAGCGCGTGCGCTTCGCTGATCCAGGCGGTCTGCTTCTCCGACTGGATCATCAAGAAGATGCGCTATACCCGGCGGAGCCTGCTGTTCGTTGCCTTGTTTCTGCCCCTGCTGGTCCTGATGGCCTGGAGAGGCAAGTGGTTCCCCATGGAACAGGCCGGGGCCTGGGTGACGTTCTTTGGGATGTTCTTCCTGACATTCATCGGCATGACCATCGGATTCGACATCTACTTCCGGATCACCGGCAGAAAGTACGACGGGATGATCGGGCAGTACCGGAAACAGAAGGAGGAGAAGGAGGAGAAGGAGGAGTAGGGGGAGTAGGACCGCCATTTCTTCTTGCTTTCCCGACGCCTCCGTATTATAATGGGAACAGGAATTTTCCGGCAAGGAGGCGCGTGAAATGGAACTGCTCTACTGGTTCGAATCCATCCGAAACCCGGTCCTGGACGTCCTCATGTCTCTGGTAACCCATCTGGGAGAAGAGACCTTCTTCATGGTGGGGGCGCTGCTGGCCTTCTGGTGCGTGGACAAGCGGAAAGGCTATTATCTGCTCAGCGTGGGTTTTGTGGGCGTGCTGGTGAACCAATGGCTCAAAATCATCTGCCGGGTTCCCCGCCCCTGGGTCCGGGACCCCGGCTTTACCATTGTCGAATCCGCCCGGGCGGAG
>JAAZZJ010000031.1:0-10128 GCA_014237695.1 Oscillospiraceae bacterium
GTCCCTGCCGCCCTCTCCGTATGTACTGCTCCTTGGGCGCGTAGCCCACCTTCAGGATAACGTCCAGGCTCTTGCTCTTGTCCCCGATGGAGTACCGGGCGGAGCCGAAGTCCAGCAGCTTGACGTTGCCGTCCTTTGATATGTAGATGTTGTCCGGCGTCACGTCCCGGTGGATGAACCCCTCCTGATGCACCGCCGTCAGCGCCCGCAGGACGGGGATCATGATGTTCAGCGCCTCGTCCACCGATACTCTTCCGCCCGCGTTGCCGATGTAGCTCTTGAAGCTGATACCCTCGATGTAGTCCATGACGAAATAGGAGGTATCATTGGCGTCAAAGTAGCTGGACACGCCCGCGATGTTGGGATGTCCGATAAACTTGGCCAGGGTCCGGGCCTCCTCCTGGAAGCGCTCCGCCCCGTAGGTAAAGTCGTCCTTCTTGGTGTCCATAGCCACGGAGACGGTAGCCCCCTCGATACGGGTGGCGATGTCGTTGGGCATGTACTCCTTCACGGCCACCTTGGTCTGGAGCTGTGTGTCGAAGGCCAGGTAGGTGATACCGAAGCCGCCCTGGCCCAGGACGCGGCCCACGATGTAGCGGTTGTTCAGCACCGTTCCGGCCCGGAGGGCCACGGGGAATTTTTTCGTGTTCTCTGCCAGGTCGAACCCGCAATACGGACAGGGGCCCTCCGGACTCTCCCGCTGGGAGAAGCAGTTATAGCAGAGGTGTTGGGTGGTTGTTGGCATGATAGGTCCTCCCTCAGAATAGTGTTTTTTCGTTTTCAGCGAACAGCTTGTCGTTGATCTGCCCCAGCGGCGTGCGGTGGACGATGCCGTGGGCGATAATGGACTCCCGTTTGCGCCGGGGATAGAGGGGGGCGTAGCCCGCCTGCTTGAGCAGCCTTTGGGTTTCCTCCAGCGTTGCCTCCAGTCCCACACAGATGCACACCAGCCGGTCACGGGAGGGCTTGCGCCGTCCGGAAAATACCTGATGGAGGTATACCTCGCTGATGCCCGCGTGCCGGGCCAGTTCCGCCTTGGAAAACGATTTTCGGTCGAATAATTGCAGCAGCAGGTCGATTACGCTGCAGTCAGAGAACTGCGCCTGGTTGTCGCGGATGTATGCGTCCAGATTGGGCTGATTCATCAGCTCCTGACCCAGGTCGCCGGTAGATTTGTTTTCCATATTTTGCGCCTCTCTATTTTCCAGTTGGGATTATATAGAGATTTTACAAAATTTTGCACGGGGAAACAATATGCTGGCTGCATAGTATACGGGGAAAATTTTGCAGGGACTCTTCAGCGCCGGCCGGAGCAGGCTTTGAACAGAAAAAATTTCCCGCACCTTTTCTTTTCCGGAAAAGGTGCGGGAAAGAGGGGGAACAATCACTCTGCAAAAGCGTTTCCTATACGGCTGTACCCTTGACAACGCTGGTTTGCAAAGGACTGTTCCGGCTGGAGACATCCGGCAGCCGGCGCTCAATGGCCGCATAGGCGTATTCGATATCTTCTGAGGCTTCATTGGCGTTAAAGCAACCAATACAAACCATATCCTGAGGCCGGATAGCGTTAAAGGAGAAGTTCAGCCCCACATAGGGCGTAGTGCGTCCGGCGGCGCAGGGCTTGATCGTCAGGACAGGCTTCTTAGCCGCATGGATAATCTTGGCCACACTCTCAATCTCAACCTGCATTAAAAAGCCCATACAGTTGAAAATCTGGATATACGTCTCCACGTCATATCCGTTTTTGTCCGCGTACTGGATAACTTCGGGCATATGAGCGGAGAGTCCCGGTATCATACCAGCGTCGCGGATCATGGACAGGTAGTCCGGCAGCCGGTCCATAGTTTCCGTATTCTTATTGACCAGCTGTTCCACACAGGAATGGAGCGGCAGGCAGAACGTGGCTCCCCGCTGGGCACATGCCTTGATTTCCAGCTCTGCCTCGTGCCGGGCCATGGGGGAGTCGTCCATGTTGATGATAGGCTCGTCCATAATAATCATTTTCCGGTTGGTGCGCTCCTCTGCGAGATTCACTGCTTCGCGCAGATTGCCATCCACACCAAAAAGGCCCAGCATTGCATCAACTCCCGCCTCTAAAAATGTGGACAGGATATCGGCTGCGGATTCCGGGCAGCTGTGGGTTCTGCGGATCAGTGTGTCGCCGGCAGCACTTTTGTGGCTGAAACCGGATATCCAGTTACAGCCGATAATCATGCGAGGCAAAGAGATGCCGCCCACCGTTGTTCGCGGAAATTGCTTTTGCATTTTGCTTTGTGTCATGAGCAATCCTCCTCTCATATGCGGTCCAGGGGGAAAATTGGATGATTGATTTTGCGGTATGGCAGTTCCGCAATCATCTGATAGCTTTCTCCCGGTGTGTTTGACATGATATAGCTCTGGCCCAGTTCCTTTAACTCGGGGAAAATATACCCGAATTTTGTGACAAAAACATCATACTTCCGAGGGTCCAGCTGGCAGGAGCTGAAGTTCACCTTTTGGGTGAAAGCATATGGCCGGTTGGTGATGACTACATCAATATTACCGATAGAAACTGTGCAGCCCTGACAGCGCTCAATAGGAGGATTGGTAATAAAGTCGTAGCCAAGAACCTTGTGGCAGCCCCGATAAATGACCCTTATGTCAACTGGTTGCGTCACACTGTCAATATCAAGGCCGAGGCGCAGAGTAAAGACATCTCCCGGACTATGGGCTATGCAGGAAGAAAAGGCCTGGGGATCATAGATGCCTGCAATGAGGACCCGCTTCCCGCCGCTTCCCGCTGCCAAATATTCTTTGAGCAGGACCAGACTGCCGCCGGTGGTCCCCGCTGTGGGGTTATCTCCCATATCGGTGACGCAGACGGGCGCCGGAAGGCGGAAAGACTCTTCTACAGTTTCTCTGGGCGGAAGGGCCAGCATCTCAAAGCGGAATGCTTTGCGCTTATCGAATACAGCGGCAGCCAGCTCGTCTGCTTTTTTTGCACAGTAGGCCTCGTCTTCCGGGGTGGCGGGGACCACTACTACGGTGGATGATGTGCGGGGCGCATCGGTCCAGGCAAAGCCTACGTACATACTTGCGCAGGCAATCGCTGGGTCCGACGCCTCCCACTGCTTCAGCTGGGCAATGATACCCTGCATCGGCTCCACCGTCGTTGCGGCCATCTCACCGGGGAAAATCATGGGGAGCTTGCGCATCTGCGGAAATATGCGGTAGCCATGCTGCAAATAGTGAACCAGCGTCTGCGCCGTTCTGCGGTAGGTATCGGCCTGATCCGTATGGGGAGCTGTGTGGTAACAGCGGAAAATGTTGACCTGGCGGCAGAAATCCTCCTCCAGATTGCCATGGAGATCCATTCCGAAGGAGATCGCACATCGATCCCCGGTGATTTCCCTCATGTCACATGCCAGACGGTATTCCCCGGAACCGATTTCCTCCACATTCATGGCGCCGTGACAGAACATCCATATGCCGTCTATATCCGGGTTCTGCCGCAGTGTATCCAGAATTTTCCCCTCAAAATAGAGATACGTTTCCTTCTCTACGGGACCATAGGACTGGGCGCAGGCAAAAATGGACGGGACCATCTCAATACCGGCTTTTTGGAAGATATCGGATACCGGCAGGTGATCCAACACATCCTGTCCCTCATAGAACTCAAACATCTCCCGGGTGGTAAAGCCCGGACAGAAGTCGTTGGACTCATGGGCAAACGCACCGATCAAAACCTTCATGTATCTACCCCCTTGAGATGAGGTGAATATCTGCCGAAGCAACTTCCTGCCGGTCGGGGATGGAAACGGAGGCACCTGCCCGGCTGACGGCTATGGCGGATGCCTTGCTGGCCGTTGTCAGGATATCCTCGATGGAGTTGCCCAGGCAAAGGCCGCTTAAAAAGTAGCCAACGAACGTATCGCCTGCCGCCGTAGTATCCACCGCTGCCGTATCGTATATTCCGTGGGAAGTGCGGCGCCCTTCTTCCGCATACAGGCAGCCGCTCTTTCCAAGGGTCAGCATTACCTTACAGCGAGGATACCGGCGCAGCAGTGCGGTGCAGATTTCCTGCGGATTGCTCTCTCCGGTAATTTGCAGGCCTTCTACCTCATTAAGAATAAATATGTCAACCCAGTCCAGCGCCGGTGAGGAGGCCAGATCTCCGATAGGGGAGGGGTTCAGCGCCACGAGCATTCCTTTTTTCTTTGCCTGCTCCAAGGCATAGGGGAGGCTGCTGATCTCGTTCTGGGTCAAAAAAATATCTCCGGCAGAAAAATGGGAGAGGAAACCGTCGATATCCTCCGGGGTTATGGATGTATTTGCGCCGCCATGGACAATGATGCAGTTCTGGCCGTGGCGGTCAACCTGAATAATGGCATGTCCGGTGGGAATACCGTCCGAAACCTGTATCAGATCCGTGTGGACGCCACACTCCCGCAGACTGCTGACAAGCATGGCGCCGTCATTGCCGATTTTTCCGGCGTGCCAGACCTGAGTTCCGGCTCTGGCGGCCGCAATAGACTGGTTGAGCCCTTTCCCCCCGCAGAACAGATTCAGCTCCGTGGAGGAGAGCGTTTCTCCTGGAGCTACCACATGGTCCACGCGATAGACGTGGTCAATATTCAACGAACCAATATTTAATATTTTCATGAAATATTCTCCATTTGGTTAGGTCTTGTTTGCTAAATGGCGGAATGCCCAAAGGCGAGAGATTTTTTCGCCAATCAAGGCGGATTGTTACGGGCGGGCTGACGCCCGGCAAAAAATGCAGCGCAGAGCGGCGGAAAAAGATCCGCCGTTTGGGCGTTTGGACATTTTGCAAACATAGCCTAATCAGCCTGTGCGCCACCCGCTGCAATTGCAGCGGGTGGCGGCATAAAACTGTTAGTCGAAGAGGACCGCGCCCTTGATGTAGTTGTCGCCCTTGTCCACCGCCCGCTGGAACAAGTTTTCCATGCCGGCAGCATCCTGATAATGGGCCGTATGCGTCATCAGCTTGCCGGGCTCATAGATACCGCGCTTGATGAGTTCATACGTACGAGGAATGATCTCTGTGTAGTGGGCGTTGCTCATGGGAGAAAGATTGTATACCGTCAGGCCGCCTAAGTGCCACTTGGTTCCGTCAAAGGTCACGCTGCCCCGGTGGAAGCTGCCAATAACCAGCTTGCCGGCCTGCTTGGTCATGGAGTCGGCCAGATGGAAGCCGGAATCCGATGCGCCAAAGTCAATTACCACATCGGCGCCGCCCTTGGCTTGAATTTCGGCGATGACTCGCTTCCCCTCCGCACTTTCAGGGTCCAGCACTTCTGTGGGGCCGTAGGCTTCCGCCATCTTCCGGCGGTCCTCCCGCAGCTCAAAGACGGTAATGCGTCCCGCCTGAGAGGCCCTGGTCAGGCCCATCAGGGTCAGCTGGCCCATGTATCCCGCGCCTACCAGCACAACATGGTCGCCGGGTTCGATATTGGTTTTGTAAAGCAGGTTAACCACACAGCAGTTGGGCTCAATGACGGCCTTCGCCCAGTCCGTAGTGTCGTCCGGCAGCTTCACTACGCAGTCAGAGGGCACCGTGAAGTACTCGCACATCATTTCGTTGCTGCCGGAAGCACAGAAGACTTTGTCACCGACGGCTACGTTCTTAACGCCTGCTCCGGTTTTCACCACGATGCCTACTCCTTCGTGACCGATGACATACGGCATGGGGCCGGGGGCGTTGACGCCCCGGTAGAGCCAGGAATCCCAGCAGCATACGCCGCAGGATTTTGTCTGGACCATCACATCATTGAAGGAGGGCTCCGGCACATCGTAATCCATCAGGCCCAGCTTCATATACTCTGTTACAAAAACGCCTTTTGCCAACATAACAGCACCTCTCTACATATTATTTCATCATAGGATTGACGGTAGTTCAGATTATTTTCTGGCGGCCCAGAGGAAGCCTCTGCGGGTCATCTCGGCCACCTGGGGGATATCAAAGATGTCGTCGTGGTGTCCCATGGAGGTATAGAATACCCGGCCATTGCCCCACAGCTTCGTGTAGGCTACAGGCATGGATACCACACCATTCGGGCTGTGCGGACCAACCGTCTGGACCTGCGTTGTGGCCAAAACGTTGACGCAGGGGTCCAAGTGCAGGTAGTACTGCTCCGTGTGGACGCTGAAATCCTCCAGACCTTCGACAATGGGGGAGGAGACACCCTTCTTGAAATTCACCACATAGTCGCTCTCAAAAGCGCCGTCGGGATTGGGATAGTACTTCTGAACATAGGCCAGATTTTCCGGGGACAGGTCTGAAATGTGATGGTACCAGTCTCTGCCGGGGTGGGAGACCCATTGGCTGCCAGTCATGAATTGATACTCAATATTCCAGCGGAAGGCATCGCACATGCCGCCGTGACAACCTGCCAGACCTACGCCGGAAATAATAGCGTCGGAGAGGTGGAAGCAGTAGCGGTCATCCAGATTCCCCTGTGTCCACAGAGGGATAATCAGATCCATGGTTTTCAGAAATGCCTCGTCATCCAGCCGCTCCAGGCTGCCTTCCCGGATCACTTCAAAGTTTTCTTTCTCCAGCATTTTCTGAAAACGGGCGCTGACTTTCTCGGGCTCATGGCCATCCCAACCGCCGTAAAAGATGTATGCCTTTTTCATTGTTTACCTCCCATAAAATTAATTGGTTTTTATTTGTTGCTGCAGGTTAACTATTGCTGCTCTGGGATGTACTGATTTTTGCGCGGGCGATATCAAAGAGAACTGCCACGATGATAATTGCGCCCAGGGCTACTTTCTGCCAGTGGGCGTTGACACCCAGCAGGTTCAGGCTGTTATTCACCAGCCCCCAGGCCAGAGCGCCGGCCAGAGTGTTGAGCATGCTGCCCTTGAAGGTACCGCCGATATAGACGGCAGCCAGCGCCTGAAGAGCAAGGTCTGCACCGGACCCTGGCTGGCCGGAGGACAGCCGGGCCGCCTGCACCACGCCGGCCAGCGCTGCGCAGAATCCGCCGATAGTGAAGATCAGTACCTTGGTCCGGTTGACGTTCAGACCGGACAATTTGGCGGCCTCCTGATTTTCTCCTACAGCGATGACGCTCCGGCCAAAGGTGGTATAGCGTAGCAGTACCGCTCCAATAACAAACAGTATTGCCATAATGACCACAGGCACTGGAATGACGTCAGCCAGATAGCCGCGGCCAAGAAACAGGAAATTTTCCGGAAGACCGTTGATGGGCATACTGTTGGTGGTAATCAGGATCAGCCCCTGGATAACGTACTGAACGCCGAGACTTCCGATAAAGGCCGGGATCTTCAGGTATGTCACAATACAGCCTGTCAGCGTGCCGATGATTGAGCCTACCAGGACTGCAACGAGGATGGCCGCATATGTATTCATCCCCATTCTCGTTACCATCAACGCCGCATTACAGCCAGCAAAGGTGGAGGCCATACCCGTACTCAGATCAATTTCGCCGCCCAGGACGACAAAGGATGCACCCAGAGCGATAATGGAGACAACAGCCACCTGACGGGGGACGTTGATTAGATTTGCCGCCGTCAGAAAAGTATCCGGCCTGACGATGGACATTATGAGAATGATGACAATAATCAGCAGCCATGCGCCCATATTGCTGATAGTTGTCAGCGACTTAGATATCAGTTGTTTTTTTCCCATAGCTTAAGCTCCTCCAACTGCATACTCCGTAATCAGGCTTTGAGAGAAATGCTCCTTGTCTACTTCTCCGGCAATCCGGCCCTCATGCATGACTACAATGCGATCACTGATGCCCATAATCTCCTCCATTTCCGAGGAAACCACGATGATTACCTTCCCGTCAGCTGCCAGCTTATTGATGATCTCATAAATTTCCCGCTTGGCGCCCACGTCAATGCCTCTTGTCGGTTCGTCAAGAATGACAATGCGCGAGTCGGAAAAGAGCCACTTGGCCAGAACCACCTTCTGCTGATTTCCGCCGCTGAGGAACATAACCGGCTGATTTACCGAGGGGGTGGCGGTTTTCAGCATGTGTACATACTCCTCGGCGACAGAACGCTCCTTATTGAAGTCGAGAAACAGCTTGAAGCGGAGAATTTTCTCCATGGCAACCATAACGGTGTTGGTTCGCACAGAGGAGCGAAGAAAAAGCCCCTCTTCTTTGCGGTTCTCTGTAACGAACCCAATCCGGTTGGTGATGGCATCCCGCGGATGGGCAATGGAAACCGCCTTGCCATCAATAAAAATTTCTCCGGATGATTTGGGATCACAGCCAAACAGAAGACGCATGGTTTCTGTCCGGCCTGCGCCCACCAGACCTGCAAATCCCAGAACTTCGCCGGAACGTGCGCTGAACGAAACATTCTTCACCCGGCCGCTGTGGTCGCTGAGGTTTTTTACCTCCAGTACGGTATCTCCCAGTGCAACATCCCGGGCCGGGTACTGCTGGGTAAGCTCTCGGCCAATCATCATGGAAATCATCTCATCCTTGGTGATGCCGCTTACCTCGCGGGTGCCAACATAGCAGCCATCCCGCAGAATAGTCATTCTGTCGCAGGTAGCGAATATTTCATCCAGGCGGTGTGTGATGAAAATCACCGCAATCCCCCGGTCCTTTAAGGTCCGCATAATCCGGAAGAGAACTTCCGTTTCCCGGGAGGTGAGGGAGGATGTGGGCTCGTCCATAATGACTACCTTGGCGTTAATGCTGACGGCCTTGATGATTTCCACAATTTGCTGCTGGGCAATGCTGATGCTTCGGAGCATTGCCTTAACATCCATATCAATGCCGAAACTTTCAAAAAGAGCTTCAGCATCCTTGTTGAGCTGCCGCCATTGGATAAGTCCGTTTTTCTTTGGATACCGGCCAAGAAAGACGTTTTCTGCAACGGTCATACGGTTGATGAGATTCAGCTCCTGATAAATAATGGATATGCCCAGTTTCTCAGAAAATTTTGGAGACGTGATCTCAACCTCATGGCCGTCAAACGCAATGGTACCGCTGTCCTTTTTGTAAGCACCGGACAGAATTTTCATCAAAGTGGACTTCCCCGCACCGTTCTCGCCCACAAGGGCATGGATTTCGCCCTTCCGCAAGGAGAAATGGACATCCGTCAGCGCTTTGACGCCTGGAAATGATTTGTTGACGTTGGTTAGTTTCAGAATTTCTGGTGTTTCCTGCATCAGCGGCTCCTTTCTCGCGGCCTTTTCCGGGGCCGGGGCAGCGGCCTGTTCCGGCCCCGGAAATCCGCCTTGCTACGGCGGGTAGGCCGGCACGTCGGATCAATTCAGGATATCACTGCCGGAGAGCTGTCCTTCGGCGCAGTAAACACCGGCAGGTGTCTCCTCCAGCTGCTCAAAGGTCTCGCCATTGCGCCATTTCTCAATGCGGTCCACGACCAGTAGCGCCTGGCCCTTGGGGTCCTGGGTAATGGTAGCCAGATAGTTGGTTCCCTTGTCAATGAGTTCAAGCTCCTCGTCCTCACCGTCAAAGCCGATAATCTGCACTCCTGTACGGTTGGCGCCTGTGGTGGCGTCATAGCCGCCCAGAGAATCCTGAGCGCTGCCGCCATAGATCAGTTCCAAATCCGCATAGGCCGTCAGGGCATCCTCACAGGCTGCCATAGAGGTTTCGCGCTTGCCGCCGTCATAGACGTTGAGGATATTTACGTCAATACCGTTTACAGAGAGGGTATCGGTAAAACCGCTGCAGCGCTTTGTCTGCTGTTCGCTTTGCGCGGAGACGGTAACCAGCTTGATAGAATTGATGCCTTGCTCCTTCAGATAATTGGCATACCAGACGCCTCCGACAGCGCCGGCGTTGTAGTTATCGGTACCGGTAGAGAAGGTGATGTCATCCTCTGCCCCGGAGGGAATAATCATGTTGTCCATCAAAAATACAGGGATATCGTTTTCCTTGCACTGATCGAAGACATCTACCATGGCATCGATGAACCAGGTGGCGATAATCATCACGTCCACGTGGCTGTTGATGAGGTCTTGACAACCATTCATCTGAGTGCCTGCGTCCAGATTTCCATCGACAAAAGTCACTTCCCAGCCTCTTGCCTCAGCCTCCTCCACAATCTGATCGTACATGCGCACATAGAAGGGGAAGGTCATGGAAGGCAGGCTGAAACCGACTTTCAGCG
>JAAZZJ010000031.1:10138-13314 GCA_014237695.1 Oscillospiraceae bacterium
AAGACGGCACATTTGTCATTTTTCCCCTTCAACTTTTTCGCGCTTTTCAATCGACTTGCCGATTTGCCTCTGTTGCTATTGCTATCGCTGTCACTATCGCTATCGCTGTCGCTGACATCCGTCTTGGAGGTATCATTGGTGCCGCTGTTTGCGGGGGCAGGCTCTTTTCCGCAGGAGACCATCACAAAGAGCATACAAAAGATTATCGCAAAGCTAAGTACTTTTTTCATGGAACTATCCTCCGTTCATCAATCAATAGTCATTAGGTGAGACAGGTACTCAGAAATTGACTCCTCCGATCAGAATGACGTTGGCATAAGAGGAGGTTTCCCCGGTCCGGATGACGCACTTGGCGGACTGAACCAGCCGCTTGAACTCCTCGTGGGGAACGCGCTGGATGGGAAGACCCGACAAAGTCGTCTGAATTTCTGCCATCAAGGCGGGATTCACCGCATCGATCTCCGAGGCTACAATCGCCTGCTCAGTAACAAGCTCTGTGTTGACGGCTTGCAGGACGTCCAAAAATCCAGGAATTCCTGCTGTCAAAGAGATGTCCACCGTCTTGGTGCCTTTCGGAATCGGCAGCCCGCAGTCGGCAATGCACAGATATTCCGTGTGGCCCAATGCCGCGATTTCCTCTAGGATATGGGGATTCAAAACGCGATCCTTTTTCACTTTTTCACCTCCTTTCTTCCAATCCTCCAATGTGCAGGTATAATAGCAGGCCTCCTCCTTTCTTAAAAATAGACATAAAATCCCATAGAATAACGTTTACCTAAATTTGCATTTTTGCAAATAGTGCAAATCAGCAAACCACGAATACAGGTATTTCCAAATATAGGAAAACGTTTACCTAACGCACCTTATATTTCCTCAGCTTGACAGTGTGGATCGTCGGGCAGACGTATATTGCTGATGTAAACCGAAAAAAGATAGTATTGTGCGCATCTAAAATACTCCACTACACAATAAGGATAACGTTTACCCAAAACGATATTAAACCGTTTCCCGTGCTACATAGCTGTGCGCAAACGTCTTGGCATAGAGGGGCATGTGGTATTCGATGTGATTGATGAGCATATCTGCCGCTGCTTTTCCCATTTCATATGCTGGCTGGGCAATAGTAGACAGCCTGGGTACGGTGAAATTGGAGAACAGGATGTTATCCATCCCAATTACCCGAATCTGTTCGGGAATGGCAATCTGCCGTTCCCGCAGGACGTCCAGTACGCCGATAGCAATGAGGTCATTTCCGCATACAACGCCGTCCACATCCGTGCGCACGTTCAGGATCGCCTTCATCCCATCCACTCCGGTCTTGACGGAGAACTCATTCAGGTAGACAAGCTCCTCTGCATACACAATGTTCTTGTCTGTGAGCGCCTTGCGGTATCCGTTGTACCGACTGTACTTTTCTCCCTCAACGGCCGTAATACAGGCGATATTGCGGCAGCCGGACTGGAAAAGGCGCATGGTTGCGTCGTATATTGCCTCAGCGGTATTGACATAGACTTCGCCGTATGCGCCTAAATTACGCTTGGCTTCTTGATTCATGCAGCGGTCAATGATGACAAAAGGGGTGTCTCCCACTGAGGAGAGGTCATACTTTTCCGCCCCGGAGAGAACATGACTGAAGATAATGCCGTCTACCATTTTGGACTTGAACAGCTCCAGCGTACGCTGCTCAATATTCAGCGTATCATCCGTATTGCAAAAAATAACAGAATACTGGTGATGGCGGGCGGTATCCTCGATTCCACGGGCAATTTCAGAAAAGTAGGGATTGGTGATGTCCGGCAAAATAAATCCCAAGGTATACGTTTTCCTAAGCTTAAGACCCCGGGCAATCGAGTTGGATATGTAGCCGCTTTCATTGATGATGTTCCGAACACGGCAACGGGTTGCTTCGCTGATGTGCATATCCGCACCATTAAGAATCTTCGAAACAGTGGCAATAGAAACACCTGCCTGTTCCGCCACATCTTTGATTGTTACCAACTGCTTTCACCCAAATCATCTGGAGTTTTTTCTAAGTATAGCATACATTTTTAACAATGGAAATAGTGAGTCATTCCAAATTTGTGGGGCAACTTTTGTCAAAACAAACAAATAAAATGATATTTCCGGCGGTTTTTTGCAGCAATCTTCGCTTGCGTCCGGTAAGCTGCTGCTGGGAGAAATTCCGGGCAGCATCTGACAGCTGCCAAGGCAGATGACGGAATTGGTCTCGCCTTCCACCTCCTCTCCGCCTCGCCGGGATACCTCTTTCCTATATTTTTTCATCCCTTTACTTTCCCAATGAAATAGTATATACTGAATCTGAAAAAACTTTGCGGCAGAAAGAGTATGCAGGGAATTTTTGAGGGAGGTGGCCGTCATATACACATGGCTGCTGGAGATATTGGAAAAGGAGTATGAACCTCTCCGGACTCTGAAGCAAAGCCCGCGGGGCAGTGTAAGCCTCATCCAGCACGCGGCTACATGCCGGAGATTCATTCTCCGCCGGTTCCGGGGAAACGGAGAGGTCTACCGGCAGATGCTGGGCTGTACCTGCAAAAATCTGCCAGTCATCTACGAGGCGGCGGAGCGGAAGGGAGAAAACCTTGTGATCGAGGAGTTTGTTGAGGGGGACACCCTGGACTTCCTGCTGAAGGGCGCGATCTTTTCCCCCCGGGAGACCCGGCAGATTATCCGGCAGCTGTGCCAGGGGCTGTGGGTACTTCATTCCATGGCTGCCGTTCACCGGGACATTAAGCCGGAGAATGTGATCCTGCGGGGGACGGATGCGGTGCTGATTGATTTTGATGCGGCGCGGCTTCACAAGCCCGGAGTGGAGGCGGATACCCAGGTTCTGGGCACCACCGGCTTTGCCGCCCCGGAGCAGTACGGCCTGAGCCAGTCTGATGCCCGCGCGGACATCTACTCTCTGGGTATCCTCATGAACGTGATGCTCACTGGGAAGCATCCGTCCAAAAAGATGGTGAAGGGCCATCTGGGCCGTGTGGTGGCCCGGTGTACCCAGGTAAACCCGGAGAAACGGTACAGGGATGTGGTTCATCTGATGGCTGCACTGTAAGAGCCTGTTTAATATCTCCCCGCGCGCGTCTTGGCGGTGGATTTTCCGCCCAGACTTCGTTAAAAACCCTTGCAATCCGTCAGGATTGCTGCGGCTTTTT
>JAAZZJ010000320.1 GCA_014237695.1 Oscillospiraceae bacterium
CGCCACAGGGACGCCTTCATACATCGCCACAACGCCCACGCCCCGGCGGCAGCAGTCCGCCGGACTGTCAAAAGCGGAGCAGAAATCTTTGGACCAGCCCTCCCCCAGGAGGACGGGGACCAGATCCTCGCCGATCATCCGCAGCGTATACCCCTCCGGCAGCGCGGCGGCAAGATGCTCCAGATGCTCCCTGTCAAAGACGTCCGGCTCCTTTTTAATAGCGTACCGGCTCTCCTTTACCGCCCTCTTTCCGAAGACGGCCTCTATCTGCCCGTTCCAGTCCTCCGTACGTGGGACCAGGATCGGGCCGGGTGCTTTCGCCAGCAGCGCCGGGTCCGGCCTGCCGGCCAGAAAGACAAAGTCCCGGTTGACAATCATGGCGGCGGAGCCATCCGCATTGGCCTCCGCCCGCCCCATGACGCCCTGGAGGCAGGACCAGACCATAGTTTCCTCCCATCCCGCGAACAGCGGAGCAATGCGTTGTAGGTAGGTCATATATCCTCCAATAAAAAGCACAGTAGAATTTATCCGATTTCTGTCCTGGAACTTAGCGCCGCCTTCTCCAAAAATTCCTCTCTGGAATACAGAATATTCAGCGCCTCCAGCAGGGCATTGGCAGTCATACGCTCCGGCAGTCCCAGCTTTTTCAGCAGTGCGGCGCGGCGGACCCCGCTGTCCGGTCCGCCGCTGAAGCCCAGCTCGTAAAGGTCCCCCTTGGTGATAGCCGCCCCCGCTGCAACACCGCCGCCGTCCTCGAAAGTAGCCCCCGCCCGTTCCAGCGCCTGCACCAGGACCTCCGGCGGCATCCCCTCCACGCCCAGCTTGCCTTCTTTTCCGGGTGCGGACTTCCGCCGCTCCTTGCCGTAAATGTCCGGGATATAAGCCTGCTTCAAGCGCTCCTTTGGAATAGCCCCCTTCAAGAAATTCCGAATGACGAACCCCGCCCCGTCGCTGTCGGTGAGCAGGATCAGCCCCCGCTCCTCCGCCAGACGGCGCAGCAGCGCCAGCCGCTCCTTGTCATTGAATACCCCGAAGCCCCCGGTCTCCACCACCGTAGCCTCCACCGCCTGTTTGAGGGCGTTCTTGTCGTACCGGCCCTCTACGACGACGACCTCGCGCACCCGCCTCATTTCGCCGCCCCCTGGGCCAACTCCATGAGCAGGAGCTTCAATTCCGCCGCGCCGTCCACACCGTTTACGCTCTTCATCCGCAGGTCCACCTCATAACACCGCTTCACACCATTGGCGCACCACTCCCGACTGACCTTCTTCGCGTTGTCCAACAGCAGGCGTGCGGGGTAGTCCGAGCGCATATTCCAGCGCTCCATCAGCCAGAATTTGTCTCGACCGGTATCCAGGGCGATACGGGCGGTATGGAGCTTGCGCAGTTCCTTGCCGATGAGCGCCAGGAGCATAATGGGTTCCTCCTGGAGCTTCAGCAGTGTCCCAAGCACCTCCGCCGCGCGGTCAAAGTTCCCCTTGGACACCGCTCCCGTCATCTCGAAGACCTGGGCCGCCAGCACCGGGGCGGCCACCGCGTCGATGTCCGCTTTGGTGACCCGCTCCCCCTTGGCGTAGGCGGCGATCTTCCCGATCTCCGGGATCAGTCCGTTCATGAGGCATCCGCAGGTAAACAGCAGATGCTCCGCCGTAGGAGCGTCGATGGTGTGGCCGGCGGCCTTAAAGCGGCGGGAGACCCATTTCAGGATCTCGTTCTGGCTCTGCTCCTCAAATTTGACCGCCTGGACGTGCTTGTCCAGGGCGGCATACAGTTTTTTATAGGTCTTGTTGGGTTTGTATTCGATCTGGTCATAGACGATCACCAGACAGCAGTAGGGCGGGAAATCCTCCAGCAGGGCGGCGAGGGCGTTTCGCTGCTCCTCCCCCAGCTTGTAGAGGTCCCAGTCCACCACCTGCACCATGGTCCGCTGGGCCATCATGGGCAAGGCCTCCGCCGTCTCCGTTAAAGCCTGTACCGTCAGGCCTTTGCCCTCCAGGCGGTGATAGTTGAAGCTCTCAAAGCCGGCCACCAGCTGATTTTTCATCTCAGAGAGATAGAACTCCCTCAGATAGCTCTCCTCGCCATGAAAAATATACGCTGTGCCAAGCTCCCCGGATGCCAGGGACTCTTTTAATTTTACCAGCCCGCCGCCAGCGGCCCTGCGCTGAACCGCCATGTTCGCGCCCTCCTTGATTTGTTTTGGATCATTATAGCAAATTTACGGGCCGGGTGCAAGGGCGGGAATGAGGAAGGGAGTATCCAAACACGCAGTTAAAGGAAGTCAAAAACAGAAAAGGGGGCAGAAGAGCCTGGATGTCTGGAATAATAGTGGTACTTTTGAAGCTCGAGGCGGTTATAGACCCGTATAAAAACAGCTAAGACAGGTCATCCCTAGGCGCTCCCCCTTCGGTTCCCTCCTGCTGGTCGATCCACCGCCTTTCCGGCCTGTGTCATTTTGCCACAAATGAACCGTCAGCCAATGTGTATTTGGATGGTGAAACCACCCTTTACACAATACATCTCAGAACAAGTTTCTATCTACCACAAGACAAATCTGGTTAATTCGGAGAAGTTTTCCAAGATTATCCAGAGCGCCATGAACCGCTATCTGAACGGATAGACTGACCGATGCTCAGGAACACCCGGTCGCAGTCCACGGTCATAGTGTCGTTCTCGTCATAAGTGGGGTTGAAGCGGCCCTCGGCGTCCCAGACGGAGACACACTTTTTGAAAACTACGCCGGTGACCTTTCCGTTCTCAACGCGGATCTCTTTGGGACCCCAGCCGCAGTCCAGGGCGACGCCGTCCGCCGCCGCGCCCTCGATCTCCTCCTCGGAGGCGGGCATCTTGTCACGGGGCTCCAGACAGAACATCTTCACGCTCTCCGCGCCGCAGCGCACGGCGGCAACAAGCTGCTCCCGGCCTCCGGCGGGGGCCAGCAGCCGGGGGCGGGGGGGGTTCTTTTCCTTCATGGTGCTACAGGTCCTCGTCGGCATCCGTGCCCAGGCGGCTAA
>JAAZZJ010000321.1 GCA_014237695.1 Oscillospiraceae bacterium
TCGAGGTCCTGCGCCAGCCCATCGAGGACGGCGAGATCACCATCACCCGCGCCGCCGGCTCTGTCCGCATGCCCAGCCGGTTCATGCTGGTGTGCGCCATGAACCCCTGCCGCTGCGGCTGGCGGGGGCATCCGTCGGGAAGATGCACCTGCACCGACGCCATGGTGGAGAAATATGTGGCGAAGATCTCCGGACCCATGCTGGACAGGATCGACCTCCACGTGGAGGTGCCGTCGGTGGAGTTCGAGGCCATGCGCCGCCGGGAGAAGCCGGAGCCCTCCTCCGCCGTCAAGGCCAGGGTCAACGCCGCCCGCGCCCGGCAGGCGGAGCGCTTCGCCGGAACAGAGGTCAGCTGCAACGCCCACATGACCGCCGCCCGGGTGGGGGAGTTCTGCCGCCTGGACGGCGCCGGGGAGCGGATTTTGAAAGCGGCCTTTGACCGCATGGGCCTCACCGCCCGGAGCCACGACCGGATTCTGCGGGTAGCCCGGACCATCGCGGACCTGGACGGCGCGGAGACGGTCTCCGCCGCCCATCTGGCGGAGGCCATCCAGTACCGGAATACGGAGATTCTGCGGAGATGACCGTGCAGAAAATCCGGTGAAATCCACGCCTGATGGAAGCCTCCATAAATCAAAACAGATTCAGGGCGCTGCTCCCAAAGGAGCAGCGCCCTGAATTTCCTTTATCTCATACCGATCTCCGATGAAAAGCCTGCTGCCGTTACCGGGAAAGAACCTCAAACTCCCACTCGGGCTCATTGGTAATCCGTACCTCCCGCACTCTCCCCAGACTGTCCAGCTCCAGGAGGCACAAAAAGGCGAACCCTTCCTCATTTCCCAGCAGGAGGCACTTTCTTCCCCGTACTCCTTCGCTGGTCAAGACGCCGGGTACGCACCGCCTCAGTCCCGCCGCCGCCATGTCCTGCTGGACCATGGACAGCAGGGCCAGAGCGTCCTCCGTCCCCTCCTGCCGGTTTTCCAGGAAGGTGCATACACAGTCGCTGCGCAGTAGGGGAGCCAGTCTCTCCGCGCCGCCCTCCCGGAAGAACCGCCCCAGAGCCGCAAAGTCGTGGGCCTCGTCAAACACGACGCCCCCCGCGTACTCGCCCACCGCGCAGTTCCCGGAGAGGACGCACAGGGCGGAGACCACCGTACCGGGCTTTACCATGTCCCGCTGCTCCTCCGCCACCAGCTCCATGGGATGACATAGCTCCACGTCGCCCATCCGGGTGGATACGGTGACGCTGACGAACTTGGTCAGCGGCTCCATCCCCAGGAAGGTCTCCCCCACCCGGGCGTCCCTGACCAGCCCCTGAAGCAGCACCGTCTCCACCTGGGCCTCCACCACGCCGGTACTCTCTCCCGTATCATAGGAGATCCGCAGGGGAAAGCCCGCCATGTTCAGCCGCAGCTCGTCCCCCTTCCGGAGATCCGGCAGCACCCCGGCGCAGACCAGGTCCACCACCGCCGTGTCCCCGCCGTCCTCCCGGCGGACCAGCACACGGCGGCTGAGGGGCCCCGCGTCCTCCGGGGTCACATCCTTTACCATCCGGCAGGTCCACTGGCACCCGGAGGCGGCATGGGTGTCCATGCCCAGCAGCTCCTCCGCGCCGGTCTCCGGGTCCAGCCGGGTGCGGATCACCGCCGCCGCGTCTCCAATGCGGTAATAATAGTAGTCCCCGCCATAGCCGGGGATCCGGCTTCCCTCCGCCATGGCAAGCTCCGCCAGCCGGAAGGCGTCCTCCGGCCGGGCGGCAAGCTCCGTCAGGGCGAAGCTGTCCAAACGCGCCGCCATGGGTTACACCTCGCAATCCACGGCCACCCGGTCGGTCCGGATGGCCTTGCACAGCGCGGACACCTTCTGGTGGCGGGGATCGTTCTTATAAGCCTCCAGATCCTCCAGGGAATCGAAAGCGGAGACCAGGACCGCGTCATAGTTGCCGGGGGCGCAGTTCACGCCTACTTCCTGCTCTCTGATCTGGGGGATCACGCCGTACAGCCCCCGCAGGCCATCCAGGAATGCCTGCACCTCCGCATCCTTTCCGGGCTGGAATTTCCACATAACGATATGCTTTATCATAAATAAGCTCCTCCTGCTGTAATATGTAAATCTTATCCTTTTTTCAGCCGCACCCGCCGCTTCTCGTCCATTTTTATCTTGTAAAGCTCCTCGGTGGCGAAACTCAGCTTGGTCACCACGTTCTGCTTTTTGGGGTAGCAGTACAGGCTGTCGTTGTCGGTTGAGATGTCCACACAGTCCTCCGCCCGGACATAGCAGTAATCATACTCCACATGGAGCCCGTACATCCCCAGGGGCGGACGGTGGATGCGGTAGGGCTTCCCATTGTGTTCTCCCTCCACCACAAAGCCGCGTTCTATGTCATGGGTGAGCCGCGCCATCCCCAGCTTCTGGAACCGCCAGGCGTTTGGAAGGGAGAAGACCTCCACCTCGTCCTCAAAGCGGTACGTTCCCGCCTCCAGCTGGGCCCGGACCTGGCTCCGCTCCCACTCGAACCAGTCCGGGGGATAGGCGAATTCCGTCTCCCCCTCCCGTGCGTGAAGGACGCCCAGCTCGTCCAGCTCCCACTCTTTGCCGCAGGCGGCGCAGCGCAGGATGGCCCCATGGCTCTCCATTTTTGATTCCGTCAAACAGTGGGGGCACTGGTAAAGCACCTTGTGGAGCCCCTCCGCCCGGAAGGGCTCGGTGATACGGATGCCCTTCTCCCGCTGCCAGCGGTACTCGTCGTAGTCCATGGCCTGCCGGATAATCTCATTGATCTCATCCGCAGATTTCTCAGCAACCTCCCCGGCGGTAAGCACCTGGGTCATGGTGGTGTAAAGGGGCACCTTCCGGGGCTTGCGGTAGTTCCAGAAGGGGGTGTGGAGGTAGTTGCCATGGTGGAGCAGTACCACCACGGGGACCCCCTGCTTCTTCACCAGCTTCCCCAGCGAATCGGGCAGGATGGCGGTGGTGCCGATGGGGGAGTACCGGGCCTCGGGGTACAT
>JAAZZJ010000322.1 GCA_014237695.1 Oscillospiraceae bacterium
TCAGCACTTTACACACAATATCTAACGTTTTCAAACAGACTCTAGAGTCTGCTTTATTTCTCATTATAAAAAGCTCCGCCAAAGCCGATGCTAATTAGGGCTTCTCTTTTCCCCGTACTCTTCTGTACTGTTTTAATGATTGCTATAGACAGGAGGATATCTAATATGACTATCGGGGATTTGTTTAAAAAGTGGAAATTAGAAAACAGCAGTTTAATAGTGGGCTTTGCATCTGTCGAATTTGCACCTACAGAGGAGGATCAGGCGGCTGCTTGGGATATGTATGTGAAACTTGTTACTAGAACTGCCACTCAGCCGTTTCTGCCTAACACCGGCGATGAGAAAAAGGCATTGGAATATGTATATTTGTTATTTGAAACCACAAGGAACATTCTGAAGGAAAAGGGGCGGAAGGCTGAGCAATTTACAAAAATCGTCATTATTGTCCTCAACCAAGTTGTCCGGCCATTTACCGCAAAATGACACAAGAAGGAGCTGGCCGGAGCATGATATGGATAAATGCAGGGCAGTGCAAGATTTCTAGACAACCTTGCTCAAGAATTGGTGTGCATCTTTTTTGTCAACACAAGACATGATAAGCGGTTCAGTTTCCAGCTGATATCCCGCCGCTGATGTCCTCTGCCGGCTCAATGCTCACACCTCCGCCGATGCCGCAGGCCTCCATAGCCAGGATCTACCTCAATTGTTCACAGAGCTTGGATACGCCGCAGCAAAATCTGCGCCCGGCCCAGCCGGGGAAGGGCGTATGTGAAAAAACCGGCATAGGCCTCGCAATAATAGCTGCGCCCCAATTCTTCTCCCTCGAGAACCCGGTCTCTCCGGCATCCGTTCCGGCACAGGGGATACCACCGGCATTGTCCGCATTTTTCCGGTATGCGCCGGGAGGCTTCTATAAAGCCCAGGGACTCCCTTGCCCGATCCAGATCTTCCCAGGCGTCGTCTCGGATATTCCCAAGGCGGTACTCGTCCAGCCCGTAGAAATCACAGGGATACACGCTGCCGTCCGCCTCCACCAGGTACTGTAAGCCGCAGCACCCCCGCATGGAACACTGCTCCGGAGCATGCCCCTCCAGCATCCACAGCAGGTTGTCAAAATAGCGGATGGACCAGTAGCGTCCCTGTTCCAGTTCCCGATACCACAGGTCGAACAGCGTTTTCAAAAACGCCTCATACCGGGCCGGTGACAGTGAGTATCCCTGACCGCCCCGTTCCTCTTCCAGGGGATCCAGGCAGGGGATGTACTGCTGAAACCGGAAGCCCTGCCTGCACAGGCTGGAAAATGCGCTCTGGACATGCCGGGCCAGGTAGCCGGTCACCACCGTCAGGACATTATACTCCACACCAGCCCGCTCCAGCTGACGGGCTGCCTGCTGCACCCGGTCATAGGTCCCCTTGCCATTTCCGTCCAAACGGAAGCGGTCATGGCACTCCCGGCTGCCGTCCAGGGACAGCCCCGCCAGGAAGTTGTTTTCTTTGAAAAAACGGCACCACTCCTGGTCCAGCAGTATTCCATTGGTTTGGATGGCGTAGTAGACCGCCAATTTTGGGGGGACGGTCTTTTTTACGTGGGAGACGAAGTCCCGGAAGAAGTCCAGCCCCGCAAGAGTGGGCTCGCCTCCTTGGAACAGGAAGGTGATCGAGCCCTCGGCCGCCTTCGCCGCCTTCTCGATCAGGGCGTGGCTCACCGCTTCCGGCATCCGGCCGTAGTTGGGAACCGTGCGGACCTTTGCCTCATCGGCATAAAAACAATAGGCGCAGCGCAGGTTGCAGCCGCTGGAAGCGGGCTTCAGCAAAATGCTCAGGGGCGGCATGGCAACTCCTCTCTTTCCTTCCAAAGCGGCACGCCGCTTATCTCGCGTCTCTTGCAGGCCCGACCGTCCTGCCCAGATAGATCTCCGGCGGCAAGACATGCGTGTAGCCCTTATCGTCGCAGTCCCGGTTTCGGATCATACGCATCAGCCGGGCGGCCACCTCCTGCCCGATGCGGTAGCCCTGATGGATGGAGCAGGTGACCCCCTCTGCCTCCCAGTCGCTGCTGGAATAGTCGAAGCACACCAGGGAGCAGTCCTCCGGCACCCGTTTCCCCAGCTGCTCCAGTACCTGCCGGGTCAGCTGGAAGATCATGTAGTTGCAGCAGACCACCGCCGTATAGCGGGGCAGGCGCTTCAGAAAACGTCCGATAGAACGGGCGTCGTATGCCTCGCTGGAGGCGCACCATTTGACGTAATCGTCCTGATATTCCACCCCGTTTTTCTGGAGGGTGGCCGCCATCCCCTGAAATTTTTCGATGCTCTGGTAATTATCGGAGAGGAAGATCCCGGCAATGTGCCGGTGTCCCTGCCGGATCAGCAGGCCGATCAGCTCCTCGGCGCAGCGCAGGTCGTTGACCACCACCCGTGGGCATTTCAGATTTTTATAGTAGTTGTTGTAGAAAATGACGGGGATCCGCTTTTGATAGATTTTCTGATAGTAGTCCAGGTTGGGGTTCAGCAGGCTGGCCTTTACGCCGTCCACGATGAACCCCTGAAAGCCCTGGTTGACTACCGCCTGGAGGCAGCGGCGTTCGTTGGCAAACTTGTTGTCGGTGAGGAAAATGCGCAGATCCACCCGGTCTGGCGGCAGGATGCTGCGGATGCCCTCCATCAGGCTGGAGTTGGCATTCCCGTCCTGGCCCTGGAGAATCAGTCCGATCTTGGTCCTTCCCTCGCTGCCCCCCAGTTCCCAGGACAGGGCCTCCTCCTTATTGATGTAGGTCCCGCTTCCCTTCACCCGAAGAAGGAGGCCCTCCTCCGCCAGCCGGCTCAGCGCACGGCGTACGGTTTCCCGGCTGACGGAGAGCTTTCGGGTCAGAACTGTTTCCGACGGGATTTTCGTATTGCTGGAAAACTTATTTTCCTCAATGTAGGCCCGCACCCAGCGGTAGACCAGCTCCGACTTTCGGTCCAGTTCCTTCATGACGTCCTCCCGGGGAT
>JAAZZJ010000323.1 GCA_014237695.1 Oscillospiraceae bacterium
CGCCGCCGGCTCCCGCACCGTCATGTTCGAGCCGCTCTATATGTATAACTTCCTCACCGGCGAGATGGTTCCCCTGCTGGCTGACGGAGACTACAGCTGGAACGCCGAGAAGACCGAGCTGACCGTGAAGATCAATCCCGCCGCCAAGTGGAGCGACGGCGCCGCCGTCACCGCCAACGATGTCAAGCGCACCTTCGATGTGGGCCTGGAGATCGGCAATCCCAGCACCTTCCATCCCTACATCAGCGAGATCGCGGTCACCAGCGACACCGAGCTGGTCATCAAGGCCAACCTGGACAACCTGAACCCCTTCATGCTGGAGGACTTCCTGTCCGGCCAGTACATTGCCCAGGCCGCCTGGATCGACACCTGCCTGGCCCGCAACAACAACGACGCCCAGGGCTTCCTGAACGACAAGGGTGAGGACGCCCCCTACACCGGCCCCTACGGCCCCTACTATTCCGATGACCAGAAGGTTGTCTTCGTCCGCAACGACAGCTACTGGGGCCAGGATGCCTCCATGTGGGGCAAGCTGCCCATTCCCAAGTACATCGCCCACACCATCTACGCCGACAACGCCGCCTCCGAGGTTGCCTTCAAGGCCGGCGAGATCGATGTGAACCAGCAGTTCATCCCCAACATCCAGGACCTGTGGGAGAAGGACGGCCTGCCCATCTCCACCTTCTACGATCACGCTCCCTACGGCGTGTGCGCCACCATGCCCACCGCCTGGTTCAACATGAATATGCCCGTGATCGCCGAGAACCCGGCCCTGCGCAAGGCCATCGCCATCGCGGTGGACTATGACCAGATTATCGCCAACGCCATGACCAACCAGTCTCCCTCCTTCTCCGAGGTTCCCCGCTCTGTCATGAACCCCACCGCCGGTGAGCAGGCTCTCTACGACCACGATGCCGTGAAGGACCTCCAGTGGGCCGGCAACGACGTCGAGGGCGCCAAGGCCCTGCTGGACGAGGCCGGGATCGTTGACAACGACGGCGACGGCTGGCGCGAGTGGAACGGCGAGAAGATCTCCCTCCAGGCCGTCTGCCCCCAGGGCTGGACTGACTGGAACGCCTCCATGGAGATCGTTGCCGCCGCCGGCCAGAATATCGGCGTGGACATCACCACTTACTTCCCGCCCGCCGATACCTACTATCCCACCGTGCTGACCAGCCCCACCCAGACCGAGGGCGCCATCTTCATGTGGTCCCCGCCGGCCGCCGCTCCCTCCAGCCCCTGGGCCCGTGTGAACGCGCTGATGGGCAAGGACTATGTGGGCATGGAGAACAACTGGTCCGGCAACTTCGGCCAGTACGTCAACGACGAGGCCGACGCCCTGATTAAGAAGATCCCCACCATGACCGACGAGGCTGAGATCAAGGCGGCCTACACCGAGCTGACCCGCATCTACCTCACCGACGTGCCCAGCTTCTCCCTGATGTACCGCCCCGATAAGTTCCATGCTGTGAACGAGTCCGTCTGGACCAACTTCCCCAACGAGTCCAACGGCATTCCTCCCCTGGATTGCACCGACGGCTACGGCATCGCTGCCCTTCCGAATTATCCGGGACGGAAAAACCATCACGCGTTTACGAAAGCGGCGGAGGGACTGCCGTTTTCATAAGCGCACTTCTGAAAGAAAAGGGAGTGGATCGACCCCATGAAAGGCTACAAAAAGTATTTCGGCAAAAAGATCATCTGGTTTCTCATCACCCTTGTGTTCGCCGTTCTCCTCAACTTTATCCTGCCCCGGCTGATGCCTGCCAACCCCGTGGCCACCATCACCGGCAAGCTGGTGGGCGGCTCCACCGACGCGGCCATCGTCCAGCAGACCTATGAGCAGTACATGAAGGAGTTCGGTCTGGACAAGTCCATGCCCGAGCAGTTCCTCATTTATGTGAAGAACCTGCTCCGCGGCGATCTGGGCGTCTCCTTCAGCCAGTATCCCAAGCGGGTCAGCGAGATCATTTCCTCCTCCGTGGGCTGGACCATCGCTTTGCAGCTGCCCGCCATCCTCGTGGGCTGGATCCTGGGCAACGTGCTGGGTGCCCTGGCCGCCTACATCAAGAAGGGCTTTGACAAGGTGCTGCTGCCCGTGTCCCTGTTTATGAGCAATATCCCCGCCTTTGCCATGGCGGTGATCCTGCTGGTGGTGTTCGCCGTGAATCTGAAGGTCGCACCCCTGGCGGGAGGCTATAACTACGATATGATCCCCAACCTGTCCTGGCCCTTTATCTGGTCGGTGATTACCCACTACCAGCTCCCGTTCTGGTCCATCGTGCTTGTGTCCATCGGCGGGCAGGCCATCGGGATGCGCTCCATGTCCATCTATGAGCTCAACGCCGACTATGTGAAGTACGCCCGCTTCCTGGGCATCAAGGACCGGAAGATCGTGGGCTATGTGTTCCGCAACGCCATGCTGCCCCAGGTCACCGGCCTGGCCATGTCCATCGGCACCATGATGGGCGGCGCCCTGGTGGCGGAGACCATCTTCAGCTATCCGGGCCTTGGCACCACTCTGATGAAGGGCGTCACCAGCGCGGACTATCCGCTGATCTCGGGCAGCACGCTGGTCACCACCCTGATGGTGCTGGTGATTACCTTCGTGCTGGACATCATTTACGGCTTCATTGACCCGCGGGTCAAGGCCGCCACGATTGAGTAAGGGGGGGGCAGGCATATGAAGAATCTTTTGCGGGACATCCGCCGTTCTCCCCGGTTTATGACCGGCTTTCTGATCTTTCTGTTCATCCTGCTGGTGAGCATCCTCTACCCGCTGCTGTCCCCCGGCGATCCGCTGGCCATGATCGGCCGCGGCACCTTCGCCGCCCCCGGCACCTACGTTTCCCTCTACGACGCCACCTCCGCCAAGACGGAGACGCTGCTGCTGCCCGACGCGGATGACAACCGCCTGGCCGCCGCCATGTCGGACGCCGACCGGGCGGCCATGGTCAACTACTTCACCCTGTCCGGCATGGACGTTGCCGGG
>JAAZZJ010000324.1 GCA_014237695.1 Oscillospiraceae bacterium
CGGCGCATACCACCTTCATGTCGTAGTTTTCCATGAAGATCTTCCACTCCAGCGCTGTCTGGATCTGGTGGAGGACCGCCTCCTCATCATCACAGAGATAGATATGTATCACCGGCGGTCTCCCATACTCAGCTCCTGCACGAACACGCCCTCCGCCCAGTTGGTAGAGCTGGCAGCGTTGGGATATTCCTCCAGAATCCGCTGGTATCCGGACAGTCCCAGCCCCCGGCCGGACCCTTTGGTGGAGCCTCCCTCCGCCCAGAGTCTGTCCGGGTCGATAGTCCCGACGTAAGGATTGGACACCCGCAGAGACAGCCCCTTCTCCTGTGCCAGCAGGACAACCTCCACCCAAGGCGCTTCCGTCTCCAGCGCGGCCTCGGCGGCGTTGTCTATCAGCACGCCCAGACAGCGGACAAAGTCCCACACATCCATATATACCCGCTCCACAGGGTATAGGACCTCCAGACGGCAGTCGATCCCACGCTCCCCCATGGCCGCCAGCTTGGACAGCAGGAGGCTCCGTACCTGGGGGACGCGCAGGTTGCCGATCTGGACGGACGCCTGTATCTTCTCCCCGATGCGCCGGTCAAAGCCCGCGTCCAGCTCCGACAGAGCGGCGCGCAGGGCGTCCAGCTCCCCCTCTCCCGCCTGCTCCGACAGACCCGCCAGCAGGTTCTTATAGTCGTGGCGGAAGGAGCGCACCTCCCGGCGGACGGCCTCCAGATCCCGCTCGTAGAGCTGCTGCTGGGCGATGACGTTCTGCTGGGCCTCCAGCCTTCGGGCCGCATCCAGCCGCTTGGCCAGGTAGACCACCAGTCCCGCCATCAGTACCACCACGACCACCGCCACCAGATAATAGGCGGGCAGATACTCCGGCTGCACGCCGCTTTGCAAAATGAGGAAGGTCTCCATGGTTATTTCCAGACCGAACAGGAGCAGGGCCGTCCGGCGCTGGCTGGGGCACTCCTCCAGCAGCATCCGGAACCAGACTCCGAAGCGGAATATATACAGCAGCGCGCCGGTGACTATGACGGTGACGCAAAAGGAGACCAGCGCCGTGGCAAAAGGCAGCGCGCCTCCCAGCATCCAGCACAGGCAGGACACGGCTACCTGGAAGGTCCCCGCCAGACAGGCCGCCGCAAAGGCCGGCCAGAAGCCAGTCCGCCAGGCCCACATGATCCACAGGGTACACATCAGCAGGATTGTCCCACTGTTCAATATGTAGAGAAAAAGCGAAGAAGTGTTAACGAGACAGAACCAGAACACGCCCGCGCAGGTCGCCGCTATGGGCGAGAGCAGCAGGGCGGGCAGCTTTTTCAGCTGCCGCCACCGCCGCTCGTCCATGATGGCGAACAGATAAACGGCCAGGCCGGCGTGTCCGGTGAGCGTGTCCAAAAATATGGTGAAAATCTCTCCAAACGTAAGCACGGTATGACGCCCCCTTTATCTCCAGCCGCCCTGCCGCTTCTCCGCCAGCAGCTCCAGATAGGACCGCCGGGACAGCCGCTCCCGTGAGACCCCCAGGGCCTCCAGCAGCGCCAGCAGCCGGGCCACTGCCGCCGCTCGCTGCGCCTCTCCGGGGACCAGCAGCTCCAGCTCCAGAAAGCTGCCCAGATCCGTCACCTCGTCCAGGCAAAGGGTGACCTCGCCCAGGCGATAGGTCCGGCGGACCTTATCCACCACGGCAAGAGGGCGGTAGCCCAGGGCCTCCAGCAGCTTCTGCGCCGTATCGCTGTCGGATACCGCCGTCTCGTACTCGGTCCGGGCATTGGACACCCGGTCCACCTTGGGTCCCTTATAGGTCATCAGGCTCTTTCGGGGACCGTCCGGAAGGCGCCGGACGCTGCGCAGGCGCAGGGCCTCGTCCGTGCGCCGGAAATCCCGGTCCGTACCGTTAAAATATACATCCGTCTCCCGTACCAGCTCCTCCGGCAGGAAGCCCAGGGCCGCCGCCCTGTCCGCCAGCTCCTCCGCTGTCAGGCATCCCAGAGACGCCTTCAGCTCCGCTTCCAGCATAACTTTTTCCTCCTTATGATTTTGCCCGGGCGGGCAGCGCCCGGTCCTGCTCTGCGCATTACTTCTTCTGATTCTTGATCTGGTGCTTCAGCTGCCGGAAGTCCTTTCCCCGGAGATTATTTTGCTGGATGATCTGGGAGATCCGTCCCTCGGCGGCCTCCACCTCCTCCAAAAACTCCCGGGCGGAGACCCGGACCGCACCGTGGCCCAGGATGATGAGCTGCTCCAGATTGTCCGAAGTGGCCACCCGGACCCTGCGGTCCGGATTGGCCCGGGCGATCTCATAGGTGGCCCGCTCGATGTAGGCATCCGCCGTCTCCGCCTCCTTGGTGTAGACCACGTGGATGTTCCGGTAATGCTCCACGGAGCCGGGGTTGCCTTTGACCTTATAAGCGTCAAAAACCAGTATTACGACACATTTTTTATACCCCTGGTAATTACTCAGCAGGTCTATCAGCAGATGCCGGGCACCCTCAAGGCTGGTCCCGGCCATTTTTTTCAGCTCGTCCCATGCAAAGATGATGTTGTATCCGTCCACCAGCAGGAACTCCGCCCCCGGGGCCCGGGAGGGCACCGTCCTCTTCTCCGTGGAGGGCAGCGGTCTGGGAGCAGACCGAAAGGCCTCGCCGGGGTCCGGGCCCTTCCGCCGCACCTGTCCGTAGGTCCGCTCGAAGATGGCCTGCAGGGACTTCTCCTCCGCCTGTGAGGAGGGATAGGGGACCACTGGGCGGGGGGTGGGGGAAGCCTGCGGCGCGCTCTCCGGCTCGTCCTCTTCCAGATCCAGTCCGGTCTCCAGGTGGGCGTACTCCGGCACCTGGTCCCACTTGACGGGGAAGCCCGCCCCGTGGGCGCAGAAGACGGAGTCCGGGGAGTTGTCCAGATCCGCCTCCGGGTCGTAGGCCAGCCTTTCGATGACCTCTTCCCCGTTGTGGCACTCCTGATAGCCACCCGGGGCGCAGCTCAGACGTCCCC
>JAAZZJ010000325.1 GCA_014237695.1 Oscillospiraceae bacterium
GTGTGAACAAAAAGTACCCAAAAAGTCACTTAAACCTGCGGTTTAAGAATCCCTTGATTACGGGGGAGTTTAGTTTTGCGCCCGAGGCACAGTCTTGCTTGGCCTAAACCTTACTGCCGTCCGCTTCGTTCCTCTTCAGTCTCTATTTCAGCGTGGTCATCGGCAACCCCTACCGTATAGACTTGCCTGACTCCCCGGGGTGCGGGGTTGTTACTTGGTCCCGCTCATCGCTTCCACAATTAGCCCCACACCCAGCCGGAAGCCTTCGCGGAAGCTGATGAATGCACATTGCTGGTCAGCTTCCACAATGTTTTCCCAGTGCTGTGCTACGAACTTTTCACCCATGACCTTTTCTACCTCATGAAAGAACGCTTGCTTCACTCCTTGAAGAGCAGGCGGCAGTTCATCTTCGGGTTCGCCGGGGTAATATTCATTGTGATAGATGCTCTCTAAAATGCTCATGTTTTGTCCTCCCTATTTATGCGTCATTTTTTCTGGTGCAGCATAGGATAATTATACCAGAAAAAACGGCGCTGTCAAGGAGCTTTTATGTTTTCTACAGAACAATTTGGTCAGCGGGTCCAGGAACTCCGAAAGCTGCACAATGAGACGCAGAAGGACCTTGGCATCATTATTGGAACCAAGCGAAATAATGTCAGCGATATGGAGAGTGGTCGGCGGGCAACAACGGCAGAGAATATCGCCAAGATTTGCCGCCACTACCACGTCTCCGCTGATTACTTGCTGGGGCTGTCTGACGACCCCCAGGGGGGATGTGAGCGGTGGACAGAGGAGGACGCACGGTAGTCCAGCAACCCGAGCCGCCGCACTAGCATTGCCGCTGGACCCTCCCGGTAGGGCGCAACCGCCAACGCTTCGCCCACTGGCGGCCCAAAGAACCGGGCAGAAAAGCCAGTCCATCAGGTCGTAGCGAAAAAAATAACCCCCGTAATGGAGGAGGATTCTTAAGGAACGTAGTTCCTTAAGCGACCTTTTGCTTCTTTTCGCTCGCGCGAAAAGAAGGCCCCGTCGCCGGCGAGGCGACAAAACTGATTAAAGAAACTACTTCCCCTCGTGCCCGAAGGGCGCGAAGAAAGGAAAAAACTATGGATTTCGCACAAGCATCCTGCACTGAATTTGTAACAGTATTAGCCTCCAACGCCCCGGTCCCCGGCGGCGGCGGGGCCTCCGCCCTGGTGGGCGCCATCGGCACCGCCCTGGGCAACATGGTAGGCTCCCTTACCGTCGGCAAGAAGAAGTACGCCGACGTGGAGGAGGAGATCATCGCCCTCAAGGCTAAGTGCGACCAGCTCCAGAAGGATCTGCTGGACCAGATCGCCCTGGACGCCAAGGGCTTCGAGCCCCTGGCCAAGGCCTACGGCATCCCCAAGGACGATCCCACCCGTGACAAGGTCCTGGAGGAGGCAACTATTGTTGCCTGCCAGGTGCCCGTGAAGATCATGGAGCTGTGCTGCGAGTCTCTGGACGCCATCAAGGTCTTTGCCGAAAAGGGCAGCCGTCTGGCGGTCAGCGACGCGGGCTGCGGCGCGGTGTGCGTCAAGGCCGCCCTCCAGGCCGCGTCCCTCAACGTGTTCATCAACACCAAAACCCTTCAGAACCGGGAGCTGGCCGAGGAAATGAACAAGAAGTGCCTGGGGATGCTGGATAAATACTGCGCCATGGCGGACGAGATCTTCGAGACCGTCAAGGGCGGATTCTTCAAGTAAGATTTTAGGAAAAGAGAGGATATATTTACCATGGCAAAGCAGCTGTTAGGAAAAGAAGTCAACGCGGCCCTCAACGCCCGGATCATCGCCGACTGCGAGGCGGTGAAGGCCAAGGGCATCAATCCCACCCTGGCCATCGTCCGCTGCGGCGAGCGGCCCGATGATCTCAGCTACGAGCGGGGCGCTACCAAGCGGGCCGAGGCCCTGGGCGTGGCGGTGGAGAAGTTCGTTCTCCCCGAGGACGTGAGCAAGGAGGAGCTTCTCAAGGTCATCGACGATATCAACGCCAACGACAGGATCCATGGCGTCCTGCTCTTCCGTCCCCTGCCCAAGCACCTCAAGGCCGACCAGGACGAGATCTGCAACCGGCTGGACCCCCGGAAGGACGTGGACGGCATGACCGACCTCTCCAACGCTGGTGTGTTCATGGGCAAGACCCTGGGCTTCGCCCCCTGCACCCCCGCCGCCTGCATGGAGATCCTGGCCCACTACGGCATCGACTGCACCGGCAAGAAGGCCGTGGTCATCGGCCGCAGCCTGGTGGTGGGCAAGCCCCTGGGCATCATGCTCATGGGCAAGAACGCCACCGTCACCACCTGCCACACCCGCACCAAGGACGTGCCCGCCGTGACGAAGGAGGCCGACATCCTGGTCTCCGCCGCCGGTGTGCTGAAGAGCCTTACCAAGGAGTATGTCCGCCCCGGGCAGATCGTCATCGACGTGTCGATCAACTGGGACGAGGCCAAGGGCGGCATCGCCGGCGACGCGGTGTATGAGGAGGTGGAGCCCATCGTGGAGGCCATCACGCCCGTACCCGGCGGCGTGGGCGCCGTCACTACCTCCGTGCTGATCGGGCACGTGGTGGAGGCGGCCAAGCGCACCCTTGGATGATGGGGGGCGTTTTGATTGGCAAACCAGAAAAGCAAAACCCTCAACGCCGTTAACGTCATCCGGCTCTTTTTGCTGGCCTCCTCGGCGGCCTATCTGATCGCCGCCTTCCTGGTCCCGGACCGGGGACAGATGATGTCCGGGCTGGCCCAGATCCTTATGTCTCCCGCCCAGCTGACCAAGGACTACTTTGAGATCGGCAGCGTCTCCGGTACGTTCCTTAACGTCTCTCTGGTGGGCTTTGTGTGCGCCGCCATGACCTGCCTGCCTGGGGCGGCGGTGGGGGGCGGCACCATCGCCGCTTACTTCCTCACCACCGGGTTCTCCTTCTGGGGCATCAATTTTCTGAACATGTGGCCCTTTTTCCTGGG
>JAAZZJ010000326.1 GCA_014237695.1 Oscillospiraceae bacterium
ATGGACAGGGAAAAATCCCAAAAGGATGGCATTGGAATATGACGAGAAAGAGCCAGAAATGCGATCGTCTTTTTGATGGGGGGACAGATGCCATGGGAAAAATATAGGCAAAGGAGGATTGATATTATGGCAAAAACAAACCAGAAATGTGTGCGGCTCTCTGACAGGGTAGCGAAATACATAGAGAATTACCGTGGCGAGAATTTTTCGCAGAAGCTGGAGAACTATGTCCTGGACACGGAGGAGCGCCGGGAACAGCTGGTACTGGATTGGGAGCGTCTGAGCGCGGAGATTCAGGACAAGCGGCAGGAGCTGGGACAGCTGAAGAATAAGATACAGAAGGTCTCGGAGACAGACCGGCGGTTTCATGGGCTGGTAACGGCTCTGTTGGAGCTTGTGGATTTGTAATGGGTATGGTATAATCTTGAAAACATGGAACACGGAAAGGAGGAAGCCTTGCAGGCACAGACATGCCCGCGCCAGTAGACGCTCCGGGCCCGGAGGGCAGGGGCGGAAACTGGTATAGATACAATTGAACAAAATAAAAATTTTGTTCAATTTAGGGGAGGGCAAAACCCGTTGCAAGGTCTGCAAGGCACTATCATGACAGATTACCGCGACGAAGCCCCGCAGATCCTCTGTGACTTTCTGTCCTATCATGAGAACATCAAGGCCCATTCCCAGAAAACAGTTGATGAGTATTTTCTGGATCTCCGGAACTTCTTTCGCTACATCAAGCAATCCCGGGACAGGTCCCTGCGGGATTTGGACTGGGATGCTATCTCTATTATGGATGTGGATATTTCTTTGATCCAATCGATCACACTGACAGATGTCTATGGATATCTGACCTACCTCAGCCGTGACCGGGCTCAGCAGCCCAACAGTGATAAAACGAAATACGGTCTGACTGCCGCTACCAGAGCCAGAAAAATTGCTACCCTGCGCTCTTTTTTTAATTATCTCACCCAGAAAGCACATTTGCTGAACGATAATCCGATCAAAGATCTGGACTCACCGAAGCTGAAAAAAACGTTGCCGAAATATCTGACGCTGGATGAGAGTTTGGATCTGCTGGAAAGCGTAACGGGAGCCTATCAGGAGCGGGACTACTGCATCCTGACGCTCTTTCTCAACTGCGGACTGCGTATTTCCGAGCTGATCGGGCTCAATCTTTCAGACATCCAGGGGGACGCCCTGAGGGTACTTGGTAAAGGCAACAAGGTGCGTATTGTCTACCTCAACGATGCCTGTAAAATCGCGCTGGAGCGCTATCTGGATGTACGGCGGCCCATCGCCGGCCGGGATCAGAACGCCCTGTTTCTCTCCTCCCGGGACCAGCGGATCAGCCGTTCCAATGTTCATGCCCTGGTGAAAAAACACCTGTCCCAGGCGGGTCTGGACAGCACCCAGTATTCCTCTCACAAGCTCCGCCACACTGCAGCTACGCTGATGCTGCAAAACGGTGTGGATGTAAAGGCGGTTCAGGAGGTGCTGGGACATGAACATCTGAACACTACGGAAATTTATACGCATATTGACAATGAGGCGCTGCGGGTAGCCGCCAGGGCCAATCCTCTGGGGCGCGTCAAGCCGAAAAAATAACGGATACCGCCGCAGGAAAACGGCGGTATCCCCTGCTACGCCAGACGTGGTCACCGGCGCACGCCAATGAAGTGGAGAAATCGGATTCCCTGGTAATCATAGGTACTCAGAGGCCGGTTATAGGCATCGTAGCTGTGGGCTGCGATCAACACATCCGCCGGACGCAGAGCGGGACGCCGCAGGAGGCGCACGACCACCGGAGAGTGATTCCAGCTTTCCCCGTCAAAGGACAGCTGTACCACATCCCCCAGCTCCAGCTGGCTGATGGAGGCGTTTATGGCGACAGGGCCCGGGTTCTGCGCCTCCCGGGTCATGAAGCGGTAGAAATACTCTACCCCCGTCCAGGCGGGCGCCTTGTTGTTGGCATCGACGTAATACCAGCCGAAATCCTTCTCAAAATTCATGACGCCGCTGCCGGCATAGACGCATTGAGAGGCAAAGTTGGTGCAGTCTCCCCCGATTTGTTCATAGTCGTAAAATGCTGGGTTCCGGCCATAGGCCCACCGGCGTGCGTACCGCACCGCCGCAGCCCGGTCATAAGGAAACAGGCCCCGGCCATAGGTTTCGTCCATAAAAAGATCACCCCTTCCGCACAGTATACGCGGGAGAGGTGATCTTGGCTACTGGAGGTCAAATATTTTTCCGGTTGATCCGCAGTGTGTTCAGGACACACAGCATACACACACCCACATCGGCAAACACACCGGCCCACAGATCTACGTAACCCATAACAGAGAGAATCATCACAAGAACCTTCACCGCAATAGCGAAAATGATGTTCTCAGTGGCAATGCGGCTGGTACGGCGGGCAATGCGGATACCGGAAGCGATCCTGCTGGGCTCATCACCCATGATGATGACATCCGCTGTCTCGATGGCAGCGTCAGCGCCCAGGCCGCCCATAGCGATACCGATATCCGCAGATGCCAGAACCGGCGTATCGTTGATGCCGTCTCCGGCGTAGAGCAGACGGCCCTTGCCGGTCAGCTGGTCCCGCAGTTGGGTAAGCTCTTTCAGCTTATCCTGTGGCAGGAGTTCTCCGGCAGCCTGGTCCAGGCCGATTTCCCGGGCAATCTCCTCCACCACCGGCTTGCTGTCTCCAGAGAGCATAGCGGTCTTTCGGATCCCCAGGGAACGGAGGGCCGATATAGCCGCTTTCGCGTCCCGCTTCGGCGCGTCCCGCAGCAGAATGGCCCCCTGATAAACGCCGTCAGCCGCTACGTATACCGCTGTGGCGGCGGCAGAGGGGATTTCCGGAAGGGAGACACCCGCCTCAAGCAGATAGTCCCGCTTCCCGGCCAGGACGTCCAGCGCTGCGGCCAACTCGGAGCGGGTTTCCGCCGGTTCAATGACCCGGTCCACGGAACCTCGTTCG
>JAAZZJ010000327.1 GCA_014237695.1 Oscillospiraceae bacterium
CGCGGCGGGGTTCTACTATGCCCCGCCGGGACAGTATTATGAGAATGCCCGGTATATCCGTGAATTGCAGGTGGTGGCCCTGGTGACGGAATGCGCTCCCGACGGCACGGCCACACTGACGCTGCGCAACAAATTCCGGGAGGGGGACACGCTGGAGGCGGTGGGACCCAACCTGAAGCCCTTTGCCTTCCGGGCGGAGGCCATTGAGGATGGGGAAGGACTGCCGGTGACGGAGCCGAAGACACCCCGGATGGTTCTCAGGATGAAGCTCCCGCAGCAGGTCCCCGCCTGGAGCATCCTGCGCATTGAGCGGGATTTGTCGGCGAAATCGTGAGAAGCGTCCCCGGGCACAAAACAGAAAGGAGCGGCTCCCCTATGAAAAAGATAAAATTGCCATGGAAGATACTCCTTGGTGTAATGGCACTCCTGTTGGCAGCAGTCCTGGGCTATCTCATCTACGTCTTTGCCGCCTACTACAGGGTGGAGGACAACCAGACGCTCACCGTGGAAACGGCGGGGGATTCCGCCGGCGGGGCCGTCTCCGCCGGGGAGCTGTACCGCGCCGCCTCTTATAACATCGGTTTTGGAGCTTACAGCAACGACTACAGCTTCTTTATGGACGGAGGTAAGGAGAGCCGCGCCCGCTCGCCGGAGGCGGTCAGGGAAAATGTCACCGGCGCCATGGAAACGGTGAAGGCCATCGCGCCCAATTTCCTCTTCCTGCAGGAGGTGGATGTGGACGGGACCCGCAGCTACCATATCAACGAGCTGGACCTGGTGAGCGCGGCACTGGAGGGGCTGTTCCAGAGCTGGACCTTTGCCCAGAACTATGACAGCCCCTATCTCTTCTGGCCCCTGCTGGAGCCCCACGGGGCCAACCGGGCGGGGCAGGCCACTTACGCGGCCTTCCCCATCACCTCGGCGGTACGCCGACAGCTGCCCATTGAGGACGGCTTCATGAAGCTGGTGGACTGTGACCGGTGCTACTCCGTCCAGCGTATCCCTATGGCGGACAGGGAGGGGGAGCTGGTGCTGTATAATCTGCACCTCTCAGCCTACACCTCCGACGGAGTTATCGCGGAGGAGCAGCTGGAGATGCTGTTTGCCGACATGCTGTCGGAGTATGAACAGGGCAACTATACCATTGCCGGAGGAGATTTCAACAAGGATCTGCTGGGCAATTCCTCGGAAATCTTCGGCGTGTCCGGTCCGGCCTATACCTGGGCTCAGCCCATTCCCGCCTCCCTGGTGCCGGAAGGGCTGTCCATGATCGCCCCCTTTGACGAGGAGAACCCCGCAGCCTCCTGCCGGAACGCGGACCGGCCCTACGGGCCGGATAATTACCGGGTTACAGTGGACGGATTCATTGTTTCCGCCAACGTGGAGGTCCGGAAGGCCCGGGTTTGGGAAACCGGCTTCCGGTGGAGCGATCATAATCCGGTGTATATAGACTTTATATTACAGTAGGTATACCCGCGTGAATTCTGCGCCGGTGGAAACAGTGAACCGGACCGGGCGGAATCTGCGCCAGGCGAGGCGCCGTCCCAGCGCGGGCTGCCGTCCGGGCAGGGGCGGATTGGGATAAGATGCTTTCATAAACTGAGCGGACCATCCGGGCGGATGGCCCGCTTTTTTCCGGGACAAGGGACCGGGAACGACAAAATCCCCTCCGGGACAGGGATTATACTATAGTCAAAGCACTTGAAAAGAATCAAACGGATTCTTTTCGCGTCTGCGGCGCTGTATGCCGCAGGGGATCGCACGGCGGTCTCTGCTGAAGGCTTCACAGTCAACAGAAGCATGCGCAGCACACCGGCGGTACCTTGGACCGCCGGCTGGAAAAGCGTACGCTGCGCTTTCAAGTGCGCTGGCTATATGTCTCTCCAAAGGGGGTACGACCATGGTGGTTTATTTGGACAGTATTTTCCTGCTCAACAGCGCAGCTGATGCCGCGGCCCTGTATGCCACGGCCCGTCTCTCAGGTCTTCCGGCGGCCGGAAGACGGCTGGCGGCGGCTGCGCTGCTGGGGGGTACATATGGGGCGCTGTGCGCCCTGCCGGGATGGGGGATGCTTTCGTCCCTCCCGGCGCAGGCTTGTGCGGCGGCGGGGCTGGTACGGCTTGCCTTTGGGCGGCGTGAGGGATTCCTGCGGAGAGTGCTGCTGTTCTTTCTGCTCTCCTGCTCTCTGGCCGGGGCGCTGATGGCAGGAGCGAGGCTTCTGCGGGAGCGGGGCGGCGCTCTGACAGGGCTGGATTGGCGGATCTTCCTCCTGGCGGGAGGAGGCTGCTTCCTGCTGCTCTCGGTGGTTTTCGGGGGCGGGGCGCGCCACAGCGCGGCGGGGCAGCTGCGCCGCTGCCGGATCTTCCGCCGGGGCCGGGAGGCGGAGCTGACCGCCCTGCTGGACACCGGCTGCACGCTCACGGACGGACTGTCCGGCGCGCCGGTACTTACGGTCCACTGGGCGGCGCTGGAGTCTCTGTGGACGCCGGAAGAGCGGGTTGTGCTTTCCCGGCTGGAAAGTGAAGGCGCCGCCCGCTGCCTGGAGCGGCTGGGGGGCGGCTTCCGGCTTCTCCCTTACCGGGCTGTGGGCGTCCGCAGCGGACTGCTGCTCTGCTTCAAGGCGGACCGGGCGGAGCTGGAGGGGCGGTCCCTGGGGGCTGTCACCGTGGCTCTCTCTCCCACTCCCGTGTCCGACGGCGGCGGCTACGCCGCCCTCTGGGGCGGAGAGGAAGGAAAGGAGGCGGAGAACTATGCCGCGTAAAGCGCTGGCCCTGCTCCGCAGGCTGCTGGAAGGGCTGGGACTGTTTCGGCCCGGAAAGATTCAGTACATCGGAGGCAGCGATACTCTGCCCCCGCCCCTGAGCCGGGAGGAGGAGGCGGAGGTCCTGGCCCGCCTGGACGCCGGAGAGGAGGAGTCCCGGCAGATCCTCATTGAGCGCAACCTCAGGCTGGTGGTCTACATTGCCCGTCGCTTTGAG
>JAAZZJ010000328.1 GCA_014237695.1 Oscillospiraceae bacterium
AGGGTAAAATTGCCCTGCGCCAGGATGAAGAGGGCGCTGCTGAGGGAGTACTCCACGCAGACACGCTCCACATTCTCCCGGCCCGCCACGTCGTAGAATGCCTTCAGCATCAAAAGGACGGCGCTGCGCTCATAGGTCTGAATGCCTGGCTTGTCCTGGGCAGTCACCATTTTCAGGGAGCAGTCCCGGTCCAGGACCTTGTGGAGCTCACAGAGCTTTCCATCCCGGTTGACCAGCAGGATATCACAGGGAAACCGCTGCTGAAAGTCCGCCGCAATGACGCGGTAGGGCACCCCCTGAGGATAGGCGTATTCCGCACCGTCTACTATGACCTTTATCATTTTCTTTTCTTCCATATGACAGCCTCCTATATGTGATTACCTGGTGACTTGAGCATCGGCGCCTTCCATGCAGCTTCCGCCTCCATGGGCGGCAGGTATATCTGCTGCCCAAACGGCTCCCGATGATCTGTTGGTCCTATTTTATCAGATGTTGCCGGACAATGCAATTCTTTGTTGTGGAAAATACATATTTGTATGCCTGCCTTTTGAGGCGGAGCTGTAATAAATCGCCAATCAAACAGTATGTCCAATGGATTTTGTCAACGCCAAAGTGAAAATGTAGGAAAACGCCGAAAAATTTTTGCAGTTTTTGTCAGAGGGAGGGGTAACAAAATTAAGCGTTTTCTTGCTCAAAAAGAGGGTTCATGATTTGCTGTTTTTGGCGTACAAATTCTTTTCGTTTCTTCAGCCGGTAAGATTTACTCTTATCAAAAAGAAGCCCCTTGACAAAATTGGAGGCATCAGTTATGCTTTTTATGATAATCTCAGTTATGGCATACATTATAAATTGTGAATAAAAAGCAAAAAACGCTGAGGAAGTTAACAAAAATCGGCGGAATTATACACTTTTTGCTGCTTTCTTAGATAAAATCCCATCAATCTTCCGGAGGAAAATGACGATGTCCAAGACGTGCGGCACAACTGGGAACGGGAGGACCGATCCTGCCGGACAGCGGGCGCGGTGCCTGACGGAGACCGCTGTGATGACGGCCCTGCTCATTGTGCTGCAGGCTGTGACGAAGCCCGCCGGGCAGTATATTACCGGCGCCTGCGTCAACGCGGTGCTGGCCGTCTCCGTGCTGGCGGCGGGACTGTGGAGCGGGATTGCGGTGGCCCTGCTGTCGCCCCTCTTTGCGTTCCTGCTGGGCATCGGGCCGCAGCTGCCGCCCATTGTGCCCTCCATTGCGGTGGGAAATCTGGTGTTCGTGCTGCTGCTGGGCCTGCTGGCGGGAGGCGGGGAGCCGCCCCTGTGGAAGCGGGCTGCGGCATGGCTCCTGGCGGCAGCGGCGAAGTTCGGGGTGCTGTATCTGCTGGTCGTGAAGCTACTGTGCGCGGTGCTGCCTTTGCAGGCGCCGCAAGCCGCGGCTTTTTCCACTATGTTCTCCTATCCGCAGCTGATAACCGCCCTGGCAGGCGGAGCCGCCGGTTTGTTTCTGTCGCCTTTGCTCCGAAGGGCGTCAAGGAGGTCACCGGCCCATGATTGAGGAATCTTTCCGCCGGAACTGCCTTACCTGCCGAACGGACGGCCAGAGCGCGGAGGAAACGGGGTGGGCAGATATGATAGAAACGGTGACTTCTGATACCATCATGCAGGCGGCGGAAATTCACTCTGAGAGCTGGAAAGAATCCCATAAAGCCATCTCTCTCCCGCGTTTCTGGAGCGCCTCACTCCGGAGTATCAGAGGGCTCATCTTGAAGATCAGGCGGCGAGGGGCGCACGGCGCTATATGCTGAGAGTAGAGAAGCCGGTTAACATCGTTTCTGTCCATGGCAGCCTGATTGAAAACCTGTATATTCTGCCCGGTGAACAGAACAAGGGCTATGGAACGCAGCTGCTGGCTTTTGCGGTCCAGCGCTGTGTGGGGACGCCAGTCTGTTGGGTCCTTAATACAAACGATGGAGCGCGAAGGTTTTACGAGAGCAATGGATTTCAATGGACCGGCAATCGCGTGGACCGCACGGAGACACTGTATGAGCTGGAGTATCGCTTGTGCCGGATATAAATTCCATCCGGCCGATCGGACAAACGCCGGGAAGGGCGCGCTATGAGAGAATTTTCCATCGGAAAAAATGATGCGGGACAGCGGCTGGACCGCTTTTTGTCGAAGAATATGCCGCTGCTGCCCGGGCCTCTGCTGCAAAAATATATCCGCATCAAGCGAATCAAGTGCAACGGATCCCGCTGCCAGCGGGATCAGCGCCTGGTGGTGGGGGACGTACTCCAGGTGTACGTCAACGACGAGTTTTTTGAGCAGCCCCGGGAGGACAACCTGTTCCTCACCCTCTTCCAGCCCCGTCTGGATATTCTGTACGAGGACGAGAATATCCTCTTGGCGGACAAGCGTCCCGGACTGGTGGTCCACGCGGATGAGACGGAGAAGGTGAACACTCTCATCAACCACATCCAGGCCTATCTCTATCAGAAGCGGGAGTGGAACCCCAAATGGGAGAACGCTTTTGCCCCGGCCCTGTGCAACCGCATCGACCGCAACACCGGCGGCATCGTGATTGCGGCGAAGAACGCCGAAGCCCTGCGGGTACTGACGGCAAAGATCCGGGATCGGGAGATTACCAAAAAATACCTCTGCGTGACTTTGGGAACCATGAAGCCGCCGGAGGGGAAGCTGGAGTGCTTCCTGTTGAAGGACGAGGGAAAAAAGCGGGTTGCCGTCTACCACCGCCCCATTCCGGGGGGGAAGTCCGCTGTTACCCTCTACCGCACCGTCCGAAACAAGGGGGCGTTGAGTCTTGTGGAGGCGGAGCTTCTGACGGGCCGGACCCACCAGATCCGGGCGTCCTTCGCGGACGCGGGGCACCCTCTGTTGGGAGACGGGAAGTATGGAAAAGGGGATGTCAACCGGCAGTACGGCGAGACCCGGCAGGCGC
>JAAZZJ010000329.1 GCA_014237695.1 Oscillospiraceae bacterium
CTGCATACCGTCACCTATTGGTACAGCTTCTTAATTTCCCGGTAGAGGCAGCTGACTACCGAAAATTGAAATTGCTATGTTTGCACCGGGACTGTATCGCCATTTTGGGGTTCCTCCTTTCATAGATTTAGCCGCCTGCGGGCTTCCTCACTGCGCTAAAAATATCGATTTGCCTTGCGGTCTGCCTTCCTGAATTACATTTATAAAAATCTGCCGCTGACTAAAAATCGCAAAACAAAAACCCCAGTCGTTAAGGAACAAAATGCGCCCTTCTGCTCCTCAACGACTGGGGTTCGAGCTAATTTAATGACACTGGGATACAGGACCCCGCCGTTTTTACCAGCCCTTGATGTAATTGGGCAGATAATCCAGAGGATTCACCCGGCTGCCGTTCTCTGTGATCTCGTAGTGCAGATGGGCGCCCCGGCTGATACCCGTGTCGCCGGTCACACCGATGATCTGCCCCTGTGTAACGGTGTCGCCCTCTTTAACGGCGCGGCTGGACATGTGGGCGTACAGTGTGGTATTTCCCGGGCCGTGGCTGATGACCACGTAGTTGCCGTAAGAAGAGGAGAGCTTGGAGGTGATGACTACGCCGGCCTTGGTGGCCAGCACGTTGGTAGTGTATCCCACGCCGCCGATGTCCACGCCCTTGTGGTTGGTGGACGCGCCGGGGATGCCGGTGTTCCGTCCGCCCATGGGGGAGGTGATCCGGCGGCTCACTGTCTCAGGCCAGATGTATCCGCCCTTGGTGGCGGTCATGTTCATCTGCTGCGCCAGCTCGTTGGATTTTTTCACGATCTCCGCCTGGATCTGCTCCCGCTCGGCGTTCAGCTCGTCCAGCTGTTCCTGATACTCGTCTACATTTTCCTCAATTTCCGCCACCAATGCCTCGGCTTCGGTGCGCTGCTGGTCCAGATCCGCCTTGTGAGTCTCCAGTTCCGTCTTGGCCTCCTCGGTCTGGGCCATCAGCTCCTCCTGCTCCTCCTGCTTGGCACGGATACTCTCTTGGAGCCGCCGCAGCTCATCCAGAACGCCTTGGTCATAGTTCATGACCTCCTGCACGTCAGACAGCCGGCTGAGCAAGTCGGAAAAGCTGTCCGCCTTGAACAGCACCGCCCAGTAGGAAGAGGAGCCAGCCTCCTCCATCACCCGTGCCCGCTCGCAGAAGACAGCGTACTGGGCTTCCTCCTGCTTCCGGTTTTCCTCAAGCTCATAGGCCGTCTGAGCCAGCATGGCCTCAAAACCGGAGATCTGCTTCTCCGTGTTGTCGATCTGCTGTGTCGTAAGGGCAATCTGCTGATCCAGAAGGTTCTTGCGCTGAATGGCGCTGCTGCGCTGATCCTTCAGCTCAGCAAGCTGGAGCTTCAGCTTGCTGCTCTCGTTGGCCAGCTCTTTGGATGCGTTTTTCAGGTTATCGATTTGCTCCTGGGTTACGGCGTGGGCCACCGGGATCAGGCCTTCCGCCGGCGCCAGGGCGAATACCAGCAGCAGTGCCATTGCCAGGGAGAGAGTTCTTCGAGAGTGCTTCATGCGTGTCTTACCTCCAACGCCCCGGTACTCCGGCGGCGGAATCGAAAAAGAATGGGAAGGACACCGGACAGGCGTCCTTCCCCGCATTATAGCACAGCCTCCGGAAAAAATCCACCGTTTTTTTGCGCCTGCCGGAGCCGTAAAGCGCCGCAGGCAGTCCCACGGGGCGTCCTTTTCCCTCTCGGGAAAAGGACCAAAAGGCCGCTCAAGGAACTTCGTTCCTTGAGAATCCTCCTGATTACGGGGGGGGATGATTTTCTTCCGGCGTACCGGGGCGGTTCTATCGCTGGATTCTTCGTTGGTGTGCCGGTCTGGTGGTTCTATCCACCGGTTCTTAGAGCCTGTTTAATATCTCAACGAGTGCGGATTGGCGAGTGGATTTTTTGTCCAGCGAGGCAAAAAGCCGCAGCAATCCTGACGGATTGCAAGAGTTTTTAACGAAGTCTGGGCGGAAAATCCGCCGTCAAGACGTGCGCGGGGAGATAGTAAACAGGCTCTTACGGAAGTGCTTGCTGCGGCACCGTTTGTGGTTGACTGAAAGGGCCCTATCTTTCGTAGGGCGACAGCTCCAGCCGAATGAAAAATCCCTGGTCATGAGAGCAGACCGGGCATTTAGCGGGGGCCTGCTTCCCCGTAAGCACATGCCCGCAATTCAAACACATCCAACCGGTTTCCACATCGCTGACAAAAAGCTTATTTTCCCGAAGGAACCTGGCAAATCGCTCAAATCTCTCCGCATGAATCTTTTCGATCTCCGCGATCTGCTGGAAATGGCGGGCGATCTCCGGAAATCCTTCCTCCTTGGCTTTTTCCGCGAAAGCGGGGTAAATGTCGCCGAATTCATCCATCTCATGCTGCCGCGCCAGCTCCAGAATCTGAAGGGGCTGATCCGGCAGATCGATGGGGTAGTTGGCGGTAATGGTGATGTTTTCACACCCACCCTGCTTGAGGTGGTTGTAGAAGATCTCCGCATGTTCCTTTTCCTGCCCGGCGGTGTAGGTGAAGATTTGCTCCAGGACCTGCAGCTTTTTCTCCTGACAGGCGTCTGCGGCAAAGGTGTACCGGTTGCGGGCCTGACTCTCTCCTGCGAACGCGCGCAGGAGGTTTTCTTTTGTAACGCTGTCTTTCAGTTCCAGAGGGACGCTCCTTTTCAATATGGGATACCTCTATTCTTTTCCGAAATTTTCCCTTTATGCGCAGGATGCAGTGTATAAGGACGGAAAGGCTGGGAAAGAATAGCTCTGTACCGTTTTTGGAAAGGAGGTTTCACGGCTATGAACAACCAGAACAACAATCAGAACCGGAACCAGAATAACAACCAGAATCAGAACAATCAGAATCAGAACCAGAACAACAACCAGTAAACGGATCAAATGCAAAAAAAAAAAAAAATAAAAAACCAT
>JAAZZJ010000032.1 GCA_014237695.1 Oscillospiraceae bacterium
GCGCCGCTGGTCGAGCAGCTCAGCGAGGAGCAGCTCGCCGAGTTCCGCGAGGCCTTCGACCTCTTCGACAAGGACAACGACCGTGAGCTGGTCAAGCCGGGCATGAGCGCCAATGTGCTGCGCATGTACGAGGATAAGCCCATCTACTACGACAACTGGGATATCGACATGTTCTACACCGAGAAGTCCTGGCCCGTGGACGATCTGGTGAGCATGAAGTGGACCGAGGACGGCCCCGTCCGTGCCACTGTGGAGCTGGAGTATAAGATCAGCCTCACCACCATCAAGCAGAAGATCCACTTCTACGCCAATTCCCGCCGCATCGACTTCGAAACCTGGGTGGACTGGAAGCAGCACCAGCATCTGCTGAAAGCCGAGTTCCCCGTGGATATCCACAGCGACGAGGCGGCCTTTGATATCCAGTTCGGAAATCTCACCCGGAAGGTCCACACCAACACCAGCTGGGACAAGGCCCGGTTTGAGGTCTGCGGCCAGAAGTGGATGGACTTCTCCGAGGGCCATTACGGCGTGAGCCTCCTCAACGACTGCAAGTATGGCCACAGCGTCCGTGACGGCGTCATCGGCCTGACCCTCATCAAGTCCGGCATCGAGCCCAACCCGGTGGCCGACCAGGAGGAGCATGTATTCACCTACGCCCTGTATCCCCACGCGGGCACCTGGCGGGACGCCGGGACCGTGCGGGAGAGCTATTTCCTCAATCAGCCCCTGCGGACGGTGGATGGCGGCGCCCCCGGCGCAGTGTTCTCCTTCGCCGGTGTGGAGCAGTCCAACGTGGTGCTGGAGACCGTCAAGCAGGCGGAGAACGGCGATGGCACGGTCCTGCGCCTCTACGAGAGCGAGAACGCCCGGACCAAGACGGTCCTGCGCCTCCCCGCCGGCGTGACCAAGGCCTACAGCTGCAACCTGCTGGAGGAAATTGAGGAGGAGCTGGCCATCCAGGACGGCAAGGTCTGCTTCCTCACCAAGCCCTACGAGATTAAGACGATCCTGCTGCGGTAAAATATCCGGAAATCCATCAATAGGAGGAGATGCCATATGGAACTGCGCAATATTCCCGAAGTGAAGCTGGGCGTGATCGCCGTTTCCCGCTCCTGCTTCCCCGCCGCTCTCAGTGAGCGGCGGCGGGCGGCGCTGAAAGCGGCCTATGGCGAGGGACTCTACGAGTGCCCCGTCACCGTGGAGAATGAAGTGCAGGCCAGGGAGGCCGTCCGGGATGTGAAGGCCAGCGGGGTCAACGCCCTGGTGGTGTTCCTGGGCAACTTCGGACCCGAGACACCGGAGACCCTGATCGCCCAGTGGTTCCACGGCCCCGTCATGTATGTGGCTGCCGCCGAGGGCGACGGGGATCTCCACGACGGGCGGGGCGACGCCTACTGCGGGATGCTCAACTGCTCCTACAACCTGGGACTCCGGGGGAAAACGGCCTATATCCCCGAGTATCCCGTGGGTACGGCGGAGGAGCTGGCGGAGAAGATCCGGGAGTTTGAGCCCATCGCCCGGGCTATCCTGGGCCTCAAGGGCCTGAAGCTCATCACCTTCGGCCCCCGGCCCGATGATTTCCTGGCCTGCAACGGCCCCATCAAGCCTCTGTACGACCTGGGCGTGGCGGTGGAGGAGAACTCCGAGCTGGATCTGCTGGCTGCCTACAACAGGCACGCGGGCGATGAGCGCATTCCCGCCAAGATTGCCGAGATGGAGGCCGAGCTGGGCGGAAATAATCCCTACGGCGGCATCCTGCCCCGGCTGGCCCAGTACGAGCTGACCCTGCTGGACTGGGCGGAGGAGCATAAGGGGACCCGGCAGTATGTAGCCTTCGCCAACAAGTGCTGGCCCGCCTTCCAGACGGAGTTCAAGTTCGTGCCCTGCTATGTCAACAGCCGCCTGGCGGCGCGGGGCATCCCCGTGTCCTGCGAGGTGGACATCTACGGGGCCCTCAGTGAGTACATTGGCGTGTGCGTCTCCGGCGCGCCCACCACCCTGCTGGACATCAACAACACGGTGCCCGCCTCCATCTATAACAAGGGCATCAGGGGCAAATACGACTGCCGCCTGAACGAGACTTTCATGGGCTTCCACTGCGGCAACACATCCTGCTCCCTGCTGAAAAACCCCCATATGGGCTATCAGCTCATCATGAAGCGTGATCTGGAGCCTGATCTGCCGGAGCCCGACATCACCCGGGGCACCATGGAGGGCAACATCAAGGCAGGGGACGTCACTTTCTTCCGCCTCCAGTCCACTGCGGACACCCAACTGAAGGCCTACGTGGCCCAGGGCGCGGTGCTGGATGTGGACTGCGAGAGCTTCGGGTCCATCGGCGCTTTCTGCATTCCTGAGATGGACCGGTTCTACCGCCACGTGCTGATCGCCAAGCGGTATCCTCACCACGGGGCGGTGGCCTTCGGCCACTGGGGCGGGGCACTGTTCGAGGTGTTCAAGTACCTGGGCATCCAGGACATCGCCTACAACCAGCCCGCCTCCCTGCCCTATCCAGGGGAGAATCCCTTCAAATAATGCACGAAAGGCCCGTGGGCTGGACCCACGGGCCTTTTTGGAGGTCTGTATGGAAAACCGGAAATCCAACTATGACATCACCCGTGACCGGGTGGAAGGAGAGTTCCCCCAGTACGACCAGGAGACCGTCATCGCAAAATTCCATCTGGCCCATGACGGTGAGTACATCTGTCTCCGTTTTGCGGCCCGGGATTACCGAATCAGCCGGAAGACCGGCCGGATAGATCGGATGCCGGAGGAGGTCCACGCCGGATTCAACGAGGTTATGACCATTTACGACGTGCTGTGCGGCTCCAAGCCCGGAGCCCGGCTCAGCGGGGAGTTTGTCCGGGTAAACGACCTGGACGGCGTGACCAAGACCACCTATATGGGCGGAAACCTATTCAACGGCAGCGCCCGGGCCTTCAACCACCGGACAGAGGAACTGTGTGCCGCCTGCGAGCGTCTGGGCGGTACGCCGGGGACGGTGGGGGATGTATCCTATACCATCCCGCTTTTTGACTTCTTCCCGGTAATGCTCCAGTTCTGGGACGGAGACGAGGAGTTTGACCCGGTACTGAAACTCATGTGGGACCGTCGGACACTGGACTTTATGCGCTACGAGACCACGTATTACGCTGCGGACTACCTGCTGGGGCGGCTGCTGGAGATCATGGGAAGAGCGGAGAGCTGAGTACACAGCCCTCCGCCTTATATTTCACCGAATAAAATTGGTAAATGTTATAGGCTCTCTTTCCGGAAAACCGTATTTCTCCTTCGCCAGTGCTACGCCTCGCATAAGGAAGATCATGTTCCGGGCCAGGGTGCGCATTCCTTGCAGGCCCTCCTGGTCCTGGGAAGCCTCGCCGGGGGCCGCGCCGTGGATGCTGTTCCAGTACTGACTGGTGGCGATAGGCATCCCGGATATCCCGAAAAACTTGTTCAACTCGTCGTAAGTAGCTGACAATCCGCCCCGACGGGCGGCAACTACAGCGGCACCTATCTTCATGGTCTTGTCAAAGGTGGTACTGTAAAAGAGCCGGGTGAGGAAGGCAACCAGGGTTGCGTTGGCGGAGGCGTAGTACACCGGGCTGCCCACCACAAGGCCGTCGCAGGCTTCGAATTTGGGGGCGGTCTCGTTGACCAGGTCATCGAAGACACACTTGCCAGCGGTCTTACATTTGCGGCAACCGATGCAGCCTCGGATGTCCTTGTTTCCCACATGAAGAATCTCTGTTTCAATGCCCTCCTGGACAAAGATCTTCTCCATCTCGCTCAGGGCGAGGGCGGTGTTGCCGTTGGGACGGGGACTGCCGTTGATTAACAAAACTTTCATGTTCGCTGTCCTTTCGATGTTGGAATGGATGTGGGGGCACTGTTTTTATCTTATGCACCCATTATAAACAACTTGAGCGGTTCTGTAAAGAGCAAGGGCGGGAGATTCCCGCGCCGGTAATTTTTTCTTGCGTCTGTCCTGTAAGCATGATAAAATCAAAGCAACACATTGTTTTTGTGCGTGGCTGCTATAGCCGAACGGCTCCGCTGAAGGTGACTGGCCGTATGCCGGAGACCGTTCGAACAAGGAGGATATCCCATGCCCAGAAAATTACCGGCCGGCCGGCCGGAGCGAACAGCATTTACCATTTCCGAGCTGAACCTGCACTGGATCGGCATTCTCCTGCTCTGCCTGAACAGCCTGGGGACGGCGATGATCCGGCGGGGAATACTGCACCTGGATGCGGGTATGTCTCTGGAAGAGGCGAGTCAGGTGCTGGATTGGAGCAGCGGCGCGGCGGAGTGGGCCGTCCAGGCAGCGATGCTCTCCATGGCGGCCAGCCTGGCCATCCCGCTGTATGCAAAGCTGCTGATGGAGGCCGTCGGACAGACGGAGAACCGGCGGGAGCTACTTTTGACCCTGGGCGGCTGCGCCCTGATTTCCGAGGTGCCTTACGACTGGACCATGACCGGTGAGCTGGTGGATGCCGGCATGCAGAATCCGGCCTGGGGGCTGCTGCTGGGGGGGATCATGCTGATGATCTTGCAGCGGCAGAAACCGGCGTCCAAGCCGATGGGGATCATGTCCCAGGGGCTTGTGGTTTTTGGGGCGGCGGCATGGGCACTGCTGCTGCGGGTCCGCATGGGCGTGCCCCTGGTACTGCTGTGCGCACTGTTCTTCTTCGCCTACAGGGCGAAAAGGGAGTGGATTGCCATGGCGGGCGGTGCGGTGCTGACTTTGTTCTATTTCCCGGCGCCCCTGGGGCTGCTGCTGGTCCACTGGTACGACAGCAGGTCCCGGGCCCGCTGCTGGGTGTTTTGTGCGCTGTATATCGCGCAGCTGGTGGCTTTCGGCGCCATGGGCGCCATCATGGCGGGCAGATAGAAAAGCCTGCTTCGCCTCTTCTCGCATGCGCAAAATACATTGCAGTCGCTTTCCCTGCGGCCATATACGTGAGAAGAACGATTTGCGGGAAGCGAAAGCACCTTTACGACACACAGAAAGAGGAGAGATGCTCCGCCTCTCTCCTCTCAGGCTGTCAAAAAAGCCCTCCGCAGGAGTTTGCCGTCCGCAGGCGGGAAATACAATCCAATCGTTTTTCCCGCGGCGTGTACGTGGGAAAAACACTTTGCGCGGAGTGAGCGTCGATTTGTGCGCCACGGGCGCACAACCGAGGCGCAGAGCGAAGCGAAACCCTTCTCAAAAAAGTGGCACAGCCACTTTTTTGACACGCAAAGAGGAGAGAGGCTCCGCCTCTCTCCTCTTTTTCCGTCAATGCACCTCGGGCAGCTGGGCAAGGCTCTGCGAAATTTCCTCGTCGGAGGGGACGAAGTTGGACATCTTCCCGTCGTGGAATTTCTCATAAGCCACCAGGTCGAAATAGCCTGTTCCGGTGAGGCCGAAGAGAATGGTTTTTTCCTCGCCGGTCTCACGGCACTTTTTGGCTTCGTTAATGGCAGCCAGAATGGCATGGCTGGACTCCGGAGCGGGGAGGATGCCCTCCACCCGGGCAAAATACTCCGCCGCCTCAAAGACATCGGTCTGCTTCACGGACACAGCTTCCATGAGCCCGTCGGCGTACAGCTGGCTCAGAATGGAACTCATACCGTGGAACCGCAGTCCGCCGGCGTGGTCGGAGGAGGGCATGAACCCGGACCCCAGAGTATACATCTTGGCCAGGGGGCACACCATGCCGGTATCGCAGAAATCATAGCGATACTCTCCCCGGGTGAAGCTGGGGCAGGAGGCGGGCTCCACGGCAATAAAGCGGTAGTCCGCCTCTCCCCGGAGCTTTTCGCCCATAAAGGGGGCGATGAGGCCGCCCAGGTTGCTGCCGCCGCCGGCGCAGCCAATGATGATGTCGGGCTTCACGCCGTATTTGTCCATGGCGGTCTTTGTTTCCAGACCGATGATGGACTGGTGGAGAAGCACCTGATTCAATACGCTGCCCAGCACATAGCGGTAGCCGGGATTGGAGACAGCGGTCTCCACCGCCTCGCTGATGGCGCAGCCCAGGCTCCCGGAGGTGCCAGGGTACTCCGCCAGAATCTTCCGGCCCACGTTGGTGGTCTCGGAGGGGGAAGGGGTGACGGAGGAGCCGTAGACCTTCATGACCTCCCGGCGGAAGGGCTTCTGCTCATAGGAACACTTGACCATGAACACCTTGCAGTCCAGTCCCAGATAGCTGCAGGCCATAGAGAGGGCGGTGCCCCACTGGCCGGCGCCGGTCTCGGTGGTGACGCCTCTGAGGCCCTGCTGCTTGGCGTAGTAGGCCTGGGCGACAGCGGAATTGAGCTTGTGGGAACCGGAGGTGTTGTTCCCCTCAAACTTGTAGTAGATGTGGGCCGGGGTCCGGAGCTTCTCCTCCAGGCAATAGGCCCGCACCAGGGGGGAGGGGCGGTACATCTTGTAGAAGTCCCGGATCTCCCTGGGAATCTCAAAATAGGCAGTGTCGTTGTCCAGCTCCTGCTTCACCAGCTCGGTGCAGAATACGCCCTCCAGCTCTTCGGCGGTCATGGGCTGGAGCGTGCCGGGGTTCAGCAGGGGGGCGGGCTTGGTCTTCATGTCCGCCCGAAGGTTGTACCAGGTGTGGGGCATCTCGTCTTCGGACAGGTAAATCTTGTAGGGGATCTTGTTCTCGCTCATGGTTCTGTTCTCCTTTCAAATGACGCGGGACAAAAGAAAACGCCTCTGTCCCTAGCTTTCTCTGCTGGGACAGAAGCGATGCAAAGCTTCTGCGGTGCCACCCGGCTTGGCGCGGAAACGCGCCCTCTCTGTGCGTACCATCATACGCAGGCTTTGGTAACGGAGATCCCCTCCGGCTCGCCTACTTGCCCATGCGTTCGGTCTGCCCTCGAAAGCCCATTCGGCCCGGCCGTCCCCGCCGCAGTCCCACCGCTCTGCAGCTCTCTGAAGGGTACTTGTCCAGCCTACTTACACTTTCTCAACGGTTTATTGGGGGCAGTATACCACGCCTCCGGCAGGATGTCAAGTATTTTTTGTCCCGACACCGGGAAAATATTTCCATGGGAAAGGATGACAAGTCGGGGCTTTTGTGGTAAACTCAGTACAAAATGCGGAAAGGAGGTGGACCCTGTGTCAAAGGGCGAACGCTCTGTCATTGAGCATATACTGGCTCTGGCCGGTTTATTCCGCGCCGGTCCTGCCGCTCCGGTCCGCCGGCCGGAGGGCGCCGCGCTTGAAGAGGAGCAGGCTGCCTGGGAAATGATCGGCTTTATGGAGGAGATGCCCGGCGGATTTTTGATCTACCAGGCCGGAGGCGATGAGGAGATCATTTTTGCCAACCGGGGCCTTCTGCGGATCTTTCGCTGCAGCACCATGGAGGAATTCCGGCTTCTCACGGGGAACTCCTTCCGCGGTATGGTCCACCCGGAGGACCTGACTGCGGTGGAAGAGAGCATTCAGCATCAGATTGCCGCCAGCCGGTTTGATCTGGACTATGTGGAGTATCGGGTGACGGCCAAAGACGGCTCTGTCCGCTGGATCGAGGACTACGGGCATTTTGTTCACAGCGAAGTGGTTGGAGACGTATTCTATGTGTTCCTGGTGGACGCCACAGAGAAGAAGGAGCAGGCCCTCCGGGAGCGGGTCCGAAGCGAGCAGGAGTGGCAGAACCGGATTGCCTTCTACGACGAGGAGCGGGCGCTCATCAACCAGGAGCATCTGCGCCGCCTGGAGGTCATTGAGGGGTTAAGCGTCAACTACGAGTCCATCTTCTATGTGGACATGGAGGAGGAAAAGATCCGTCCCTACCGGCTCAGCGGCCGGACGGAGGCGATTTTCACCGAGAGAGACATGCTGGCGTATACCGCCTGTATGGAGGACTACATCCGCATGTGGGTCCACGAGGAGGACCGGGACCGGGTGGCCATGGAGACCTCTCCGGCCAGCGTGCGCCGGAAGCTGACGGGGGACCTGACCTTTTACCTCAATTACCGGGTGGTGGAGAACGGCACGGTGGAGTACCTGCAGGTCCGTTTTGTCAATGTGGGCCGGAAGGACCGTGCCTCCCAGATCGTCCTGGGCTGCCGCCGGGTGGACGAGGAACTGCGCTGGGAGATGGAGCAGAAGCAGCTGCTGGAGGAGGCCCTGCATAACGCCAACTCCTCCATCGTGGCCAAGAACACCTTCCTGTCCAACATGTCCCACGATATGCGTACGCCTCTGAACGCTATTTTCGGCTTTACGGCTCTGGCCCGGCACAACCTGAACAGTCCGGAGGTCATGGCGGATTATCTGAACCGCATCGAATCCAGCAGCCGTCAGCTGCTGGACATGATCGACAAGGTACTCAAGCTGTCCTGGATCGACTCCAACGAGGCCCGGGCGGAGGAGACTCCCTTCAGCCTCTGGGAGGCGCTGAACGAGGTCTGGGCCTTCCTGCTGCCCCAGGCGGAGGAAAAGGGGCTGGACTTCACCCTGGACTGCTCCCAGGTGACGCACGACTTGGTCTTGGGTGACCGGGAGAAGCTGGGGCAGCTGGTGATGTATCTGGTAAACAACGCCGTGACCTACACCCGCTCCGGGGGCAGCGTCCGGCTGTCCGCTATGGAGGAGGAAACTTTGCCCAACCGCTGTGCGGTCTACCGCCTGGCGGTCCGGGATACGGGCATCGGCATCAGCGAGGACTTTCTCCAGCAGATTTTTGAGCCCTTCACCCGGGAGCGGAATACCACCCTCAGCGGCGTCCACGGCATCGGACTGGGGCTGGCTATCGCCAAGGATCTGGCAGAGCTGCTGGGAGGCAGCATCGAGGTGGACAGCGCCGTCGAGGAGGGCAGCACGTTTACCGTTACCCTGCGCCTGCGCCTCCAGGAGGAAAAGCCCCTGCAGGTCAAGGGGGAGGCCGGGGCCGCTTCCTGCCGCAGGATCCTCCTGGCGGAGGACAACGAGATCAACCGGGAGATTGCCGAAGCCATTCTGACGGAGGCGGGTTTCTCCGTGGAGTCCGTGGAGGACGGCGCCGCCGCCCTGGACGCGGTCCGCTCCGCCTTGCCGGGGACCTATGACCTGGTACTCATGGACATTCAGATGCCGGTGATGAACGGCTGGCAGGCGGCGGAGGCCATCCGGGCCCTGCCGGACCCGGCCCTGTCACGGATTCCCATCGTGGCCCTGTCGGCCAATGTATTCGAGAGCGACATCCGGCGTTCCTATGACGCCGGCATGGAGGCCCATCTGGCCAAGCCTATTGATGTTCCCGGCCTGCTGGGTACCATCCGGGGACTGCTGCGGTGAAACAGAATAAGGGGATAAGGAGCGGAGAGGCCGTATGGCCTCTCCGCTCCTGTGTGTCAAAAAAGTCCTTTGCTATGGGCGCTTTCCCAGCGGTACCCGCTCCGCTATTCCGCAGCTTCCTTTTTCTGATAATACTGGGCCTGCGCGTCCCACAAAGTCTGGTACTTCCCGCCGGAGGCGGCCAGCAGATCGTCGTGCTTCCCCTGCTGGACCACCTGACCGTGGTCGAAGACCGCGATCTCGTCGCAGAACCGGCAGGAGGACAGGCGGTGGGAGATATAGATGGCGGTCTTGTCCTCCACGATGTCGTTGAACCGGGTGTAGACCTCCGCCTCGGCCTCCGGGTCCAGGGCGGCGGTGGGCTCGTCAAGGACGATGAAGGGCGCGTCCCGGTACAGCACCCGGGCCAGGGCGATCTTTTGGGCCTCGCCGCCGGAGATCTCCACGCCGTCCTCCTCGAACTCCCGGTACAGGCAGGTGTCCAGCCCTTTGGGCATCTCCGTCAGCCGCTGGCCGAAGCCCGCACGCTCCAGACACTCCGCCGCCCGCTCCCGGTCGTACTCAATGGACGCCGCCACGTTCTGCCCCAGGGGCTGGGCCAGGAGCTTGAAGTCCTGGAACACCACGGAGAACAGCTCCAGATAGTTGTCGTACCGGTACTTCCGGATGTCGATGCCGTTGAGCAGTATCTCTCCCTCGGTAGGGTCGTAGAGACGGCAGAGGAGTTTGATAAACGTGGTCTTGCCGGAGCCGTTCTCCCCCACTACTGCCAGACGCTCCCCCACGTCGAACTTCATGGACACATGCCGCAGGGCCCAGGTATCCGTGCCGGGGTACTTGAAGGACACGTCCCGGAACTCGATCTCGTACTTCCGGTCGGAGCGCTTCTCGGTGGTGAGGCTGCCCTGGTACATGTTGTTGGGGATGTCCAGAAAGTCGTAGGTGAGCTTGAGGTATTCCGCGTTGGCCCGCAGGTTCCCTACGATCTCCAGCAGGCGGGTGAACCCCTGGGCCAGACCCGCCAGAGCGCCCACGTACTGGGTGACGGACCCCACCCCGAAGGCCCCGCCCAGGGCCTTCAATCCGGTGAAGAGGTAGATGACACCCATGAACGCCTGGGACACCGCGCCCGAGGCGGCGGCGCAGGCCCCCATGGGCCCCCGGGCCCACCTGGCGATGGAGGAGGCGGGTCCAAAGGAACTCTCGCCCTGCATCTCCGCATTTGCGGCGTTTTCCAGAAATTGATCCTGGGCGTAGGTACGGATGTCCGTTCCCCGGTGGCGCTCCTGCATGGCGATGAAGTAGAAGAAGGAAAAGCCCCGGTTGCCCGCCGCGCCGTCGTATTTGTTCCAGTAGGAGTCTGAGTGGTTTGACAGCGCGCCGGAGGCCAGCACCGACCCCACCAGCAGCGCCAGCATCCCCGCCAGGCACCCGGGGTGATTCAGCCAGGCCAGGGGGCTTCCTTCCGGCACCGGCAGAGTGAACAGGCTCACCGACAGAGCCACCGCCCCCAGGATGCGGAACACCGCCCCTACAGCGTCGGAGAAGATCATATACAGCTTGTTCAACCCCCAGCCGTTCCACTGCCGGACCTGTTGGATCTGGGTGAAGAGGGCCTGGTTCTTTGGGTCGTCCACGTCGCAGAAGTCCATGCTCAGCAGCTTGTCGAAGAAGATGCGGTTCCAGGTGGGCCACTGGTGGGCCCGCCGCATGGTCTCGTCCCAGCGCCGGGCCGCCGAGCGCAGCACGCCCACCGCCGCCGTGGAGGCCAGCAGGAGCGCCAGCATGGTCCACACCTGCTTCGCCTCCCCATCCCCGGCGATAGCGTTCACCAGCCGGGCAGTGAAGTACAGGGGCAGAAAGGGGGAAAGGGCCTCCACCGCCCGCTGTACCGCCGCCGCGATCAAAATCTCCGGCTCGGCCTTCCACCAGATGGCGAAGCCCCGGCGGCTGTAGGCCATGACTGTTTTGAAGGGCAGACGCTCATTTTTCTGCTTATTCATCCTCCATCGCCCCTTCCTTGTAATATTTGCTCTGGATGTCGAAGAGATAGGCGTACCGCCCTCCCGCCGCCAGCAGCTCCTCGTGGGTGCCCTCCTCGGCGATGCCGCCGTTCTCAATGAGCAGCACCCGGTCACAGAAGCGGGTGGAGGCCAGCCGGTGGGAGATATACACGCTGGTGCAGTTTCCCGTCAGATCGTTGTACTTCTGGTACAGGTCGCTCTCCGCGATGGGGTCCAGGGCGGCGGTGGGCTCATCCAGCACCACCACCGGCGCGTCCTTGTAGAGAGCCCGGGCCAGCATCAGCCGCTGCAGCTGTCCGCCGGAGAGGTCCACGCCGTCCAGATAGACCTCCCGGCCCAGATGGGTGTCCTCCCCCTGGGGCAGCTCCCGGACCTTGTCCGCGATGCCCGCCCGCTCCAGACAATCCCACATTTTGGGACGATCTACATTTTCCCCAGTGGTCTGGGCCACGTTTTCCGCCATCGTTCCCGCCAGGACGGAAAACTGCTGGAACACGGCGGCGAAGTGCCTGTAGTAGTCCCGGCGGTCATACTGCCGGATGTCCTCGCCGTCCAGCAGGACTTGGCCCTCCGTGGGGTCGTACAGGCCGCAGAGGAGCTTGATAAGGGTGGTCTTTCCCGCGCCGTTGCGGCCCACCACCGCCAGCTTCTCACCGGGATGGAGCGTCAGGTTGACATGGGACAGCGTGTCGTGGTCCGCGCTGGGGTAGCGGAAGCTCACGTCCCGCAGCTCCAGGGTATACAGATGGTCCTTCTTCACGGACAGAGGCTTGCCGTCCCCGAAGCGGAACAGCTCCGGCTCCTCCATGAACTCCCGCAGGGCAGCCAGGTCCAGACTCTCCCGGTGGAGAGCCCCCAGTCCGGAGAAGATGCCCGTCACCCACTGGGCGAAGCCGCTGACCGCCGTGAAGTACAGCACGAACGCCGCCGCCGTCAGCTCTCCCCGCAGGGCCATGGCAATGAGCAGGCCGTAGGCCGCGCCGTTGCGCAAAAACGCCAGCGCCACGTCCAGCAGGTCCGCCCACATGTCCTGACGGTAGGCCTTGACGTAGAAGTCCTGCATCAGCCGGGTGTACTTTTCGTACAGTTCCGTCAGCCAGGGGCCGATGCCGAAGATGCGGATGTCCTTGGCCAGCTTCATGTCCTTGCTGCGATTGACCACGTAGTCCGCCTTGTGCATCAATGCGGCCTCCTCCTCCCGGTGACGGTAGCGCCAGGCCCGGATATGCTCCCCCGCGAAGTATCCTGCGGCGGACAGGGCGATGCACAGCGCCGCCACCCACGGCCCCACCCGGGCCAGCAGCAGCAGGTAGATGACGAAGCAGATAACGTTGGTCAGCAGCTCCGCCAGAGTGGTCCAGATGTGTTCTCCGGCGTCACTGTTGCCGTCCAGACAGCGGCTTGCCTTGATCGCCCGCTTCACATAGTCCGGGTCCTCGATGTGGGGGAAGGATGTCCGGCAGAAGGTCATATGCAAGTCCAGACACAGCCCGGTGCGGACCCGGACACGTCCAAACAGGCTGTTGGCGTCCAGATAGGACCGCAGGGCCCGGACCGCCGTCATGCCCAAGGTGAACCAGAGGATCATCCGGACAAATTCTCCTGGGCTCACGCCCCGCCCCACGGCCTCCAGGATGGCGGGCACCACGAACAACTCCAGCAGGCTGGCCGCCACGCCGCAGAGGATGATGCCCAGGACAATGACCAGCACGCTCTTGCAGTCCCGCCACGCCCGGGAGATCATGAAGGCGCAGTTTTGAAAAATGTTGCAGGTTTTCCGCTTGGTTTTTTTCATTGTTTTTTTCATCATTTCTATATATGCAGAAGCCTTCTATGGTATACAAATCATCTTTGTCCATTGATGAAAGTCTTGACTCAGAAAAACCAAGTATATCAGCA
>JAAZZJ010000330.1 GCA_014237695.1 Oscillospiraceae bacterium
CGTGTCCAAGCATATCCAGCTTCCGAAGGTTGTCCTCCATACCGTGATATTCGAAGTGGGTGGTGATGATGTCGCTGTCGGCGGCGTCCGCCGGGTGCTGGACGGGACAGAAATCCTCTACATCCAGATCGTCGGGCACCACCACCAGCCCACCGGGGTGCTGCCCCGTGGTGCGCTTCACGCCCACGCAGCCCAGAGCCAGACGGTTCTCCTCCGCGTGGCCGGGGTTGAGGCCGCGGGCCTCCAGATATTTCTTTACGTATCCATAGGCCGTCTTTTCCGCCACGGTGCCAATGGTCCCCGCCCGGAACACCTGGGTTTCACCGAACATCTCAATGGCGTGGCGGTGGGCCCGCGCCTGATATTCCCCGGAAAAGTTCAGATCGATGTCCGGCACCTTGCCGCCTCCGTACCCCAGAAAGGTCTCGAAGGGGATGTCGAACCCGTCCTTGACATACTTTGTCCCGCACTCCGGACAGTCCTTGTCCGGCATGTCCGCCCCGCAGCCGTAGGACCCGTCCAGGATAAACTCGTTGTGCCTGCACTTGGGGCAGCGGTAATGGGGAGGCAGGGCGTTGACCTCGGTGATCCCCGACATGTAAGCCACCAGGGAGGAACCCACGGAGCCCCGGGAGCCCACCAGGTAGCCGTTCTCCAGGGAGCGCTGGACTAGCTTTTGGGCGGACATGTAGACCACATCATATTTTCCCAGAATGCCGCCCAGCTCCACGTTCAGCCGGTCTACGATCAGCTGAGGAGGTTCCTCGCCGTAGAGTTCGTGGACCTTGTCCCACACCAGCCGGTTCAGGTCCTCCTCGGAGTTTTCCAGCCTCGGGGGGAACAGCTTTCCCTTGGGCAGCAGGTCAAAGGTCTCTACCTGGTCCGCGATGGCCCGGGTGTTGGTGACCACCACCTCAAAAGCTTTTTCTTCTCCCAGGTAAGAGAACTCCTCCAGCATCTCATCGGTGGTTTTGAAGTAGATGGGCAGGGGGAAATCGCAGTCGGAGAATTTCTTGGTGTCCAGCAGGATATGCCGGTAAATTTCGTCCTCCGGGTCCAGAAAGTGAACGTCCCCGGTGGCGCACACCGGCTTGCCCAGCTCCTCGCCCAGCCGGACGATGGTGCGGTTGAACTCCCGCAGCTCCTCCTCGTCCCGGGCCTTGCCGTCCCGGAGCATGAAAGCGTTGTTGCACAGGGGCTGGATCTCCAGGAAATCATAGAAGGAGGCGATCCGCCGCAGCTCCGCCCAATCCCGGCGGTCCGCCACCGCCTGAAACAGCTCTCCGGCCTCGCAGGCGGAACCCACGATGAGCCCCTCGCGGTGCTTTACCAGCTCATCCTTGGGCACCAGGGGGAACCGCTTGAGGTATTTCAGGTTGGACATGGAAACCAGCTGGTACAGATTTTTCAGACCCACCTTGTTTTTGGCAATGAAGATGATGTGCTTGGGCTTCCGGTTGGCCCGGCCCATTTTCCGCAGGGGCGGCATGGCGGCGTTGACCTCCTGAAGGGAGTGGACATTCAGCTCCTCCATGCGTTTGAAGAAGTGGGGCAGGAACAATCCGCAGGTGGCGGCATCGTCGCTGGCCCGGTGGTGCTGGAAGGCAGGGAGCCGCAAATGCTCCGCCACGATGTCCAGCTTGTATTTTCCCAGTTCCGGAAGCAGGTTTTGGGCCAGAATCAGGGTATCCACATAGGTGGGGTCAAAGTCCAGTCCCTCCCGGCGGCAGCCCTCCCGGATGAAGCCGATGTCAAATTCCGCGTTGTGGGCCACCAGGGGCCGCCCGTTGACAAAGGCCAGAAAATCCCGCAGCGCCTGGGCGGGCTTGGGCGCGCCCTTGAGCATCTGATCCGTGATGCCGGTGAGGGCGATAATCTCATTGGAGAGATGCCGCTCCGGGTCCACAAAGGTCTGGAAGCGGCCGGTGATCTCCCCGTTCTGAATGACCACCGCGCCGATCTCCGTAATGGCTTCCTGACTGACCTTCAGGCCGGTGGTCTCGATGTCGAAAGCTACGTACTCATCGGTAAAAGAGGCCTCCTGCGCTCCGTGGACGGGGATGCGGTCATCCAGGTTGTTGACGAAATAGCCCTCCATACCGTAGAGAATCTTGATATCCCTGGCGGAGTGCCACGCGTCCGGGAACCCCTGGACGACGCCGTGGTCGGTGATGGCGATGGCCGGATGGCCCCATGCTTCCGCCCGCTTGACAATGTTCCCGTCTGGTCCCGCCTTGGGGCTGAGGGAGGAGAGGGCGTCCATGTTAGAAAAAGTGGTGTGGGCGTGGAGTTCCACCCGCTTGACTTCTGCCCTGTCCTGCCGCATTTCATGGGGATAGGTGGAGATGCTTTTCGGGTCCAGCAGGATGTCGCTGCCGTCCCGGTTGAGCTTGACATAGCCCTGGACCTTTACCCACATGCCGGGCTTCACGTCCTTTTTCAGCCGGGCCTTCTCCTCCTTTTCCAGGTATTTGGTTACCCGGAGAGATGTCTTGAAGTCTGTCATATCAAAGGTCAGGCAGAAGACCCCCGGGCGGCGGGTTTCGTAGAGGTCGGCAAAAAACACCTTTCCGGCGGCCACTACGCTGCCCATCTTGGGATTGAGCCCCTCCATGGGCTGCACCGCACCTTTAATAGGGACGCCCATAATCACCTCTCCGCCCTCCGGCTTTTTTCCGGAGGCGGCAGGGGAGGGGGCGGCGACCGTCTGAGAGATGACGACGCTCTTCAACGCGTAGGCCGCCGCCACGGCGGCGGCCAGCTCGTCCTTTTTCTCTCCCAGTCCGGCGGGGACGGTGAGGGCCAGACGCATGATCCGGTTCTGCTTTTCCACCTCGACGGCAGTCAGATAGGCGCCGTCCAGAGAGGCGCGGACGTCCCTGGACAGGGGGAGGCTGGGAAACATCTCAAAAAAGGGGCTT
>JAAZZJ010000331.1 GCA_014237695.1 Oscillospiraceae bacterium
CTAAGTATTGGGGTTGAGGGAGAGACGGGATCACGCTCCCGCCTGCTGCTGCTCAATATTTACTTCTCTCTGAAATATCATGCCGATCTGTGCCCCGCATTTTGGACATTTGGTGAACCACTCCGCCTTGGCGGACTGCCGTGGCCCGAAGAGCCGCAGGTGTGCGGGATCTGTCTGGCTTGCCGCGTCCAGAATACGGCCCCGGTGACAAACCGGGCAGTAGATCGTGCGGGATTCCTTCTCCTTCATTTCCACCTCCTGCTGTTCCCTTTTTAGTGAACATAACGATAAAACTTTACAGCAGTCGGTGGTTGGTGAGCCGGATGCGCATGGCCTGTCTGGACACCTGAAACACATCGGCCATATCGTCGATGAGCTGGCCGTCCTGACGGCCTCCCCGGAGCTGGTAGAAGCACCGCTTGATTTGGGCGATGGGCATAAGGATGGCGGAGCCAAGCATATTGGCCTGTACTTCCAGGGTAGTCTCGGACTGTTCTGTAATCATAGCCGCACTCCGGCCTGTGCCGGTGTACAGCTTTTTGTGGAGTATCCAATGGGCCAGCTCGTGGGCACAGGTAAAGCGCAGACGGCCTGTGCTGGCGTCCTCCTCACAGAGCGAGGCGTCAATGAGAATGGTGCCGGCTTGGACAGGGAAGAGGGTGTACTCCCGGTTTTCCATGTCATACACCGCCTCCAGCCCTTCGTCAAAAATGGTCTTGCCCAGGATGCGGCCATTCTTCCGGAGATACTGGTACTCCAGGGATACGCCGTGGGCCTCGATCATCTCCTCAATGGGGACGGCGGCAGGGGAACCGTAGTACAGCGCGGAATCATAGCCGCACAGCACCTTTCGCGCAATATTTTCAAGCACCTGTTCCTGATAATAGATATTTGTCATGGTCCATCCCTCCTGTTCTTGGACGTCCGTTTAGTGATACGGTCAATAAACTCCTGCCACTCCTCGTCAGTGGCATCCACCTCCTTGGCGGTGCGCAGAGCGGCGCGGACGATGTCCCGCTCCATGATATACTCCGGCAGGTCTGCCGGGACCTTCATTTTTTGGGACGCGGCTGCCAGATCCAGAAACAGCTCCCGCTCCTCTTTGCTCAGATGCAGTTCCTCTGCCAGCCTGTCCAGATGTTCCTTGGCCGGCGCAGGTTTACGGTCTGTTTCGATGATGCTCATATATACGGGAGACAGGCCCAGCCGCGCGGCCAGCCCCCGGAGGGAAATTCCCAGCGCCATCCGCTTCTGGCGGACAAAGGCGCCGAATGTCTGATTCATTTTGCATACCCCCTTTATCGTTTACCCAGTAGTAAACGGCTTGACCATAGTATATCGTGTCTTTGTTCGATTGGCAAGAGGGCAAAAATGAGGTGTCCCCAGTTGGGAACACCTCACGAGGTTTCGACAGTTTTGACGCTATATTGGGCATTAAGCAGGGAATTATATATTCTGCTCCATCTCGTCTGTTGGTTCATAGTCGATTTTCCAATCCAGGTAGGAGCCTAATGTACCGCATTCTGTACAGCGGTTCCCGATGTAGACCCACTTGACGCATCCGTTTTCCCGACGTACAAAACCAACTTTGATATTGTATGACTTACTGGTCTTGCATACAGAACACTTTCTAAGCCTCGGTTTTGCGTCTGCCCAAATATCGCCGCAGTCAAGTAATATATTTTTCGTTCCGCAAGCTGTACATTTCACTTGAATTGCGCTCTCGTTTTGATCGACCCGAAGCTCGAACGAATCACCTCCACAGGTGTGGCAAATCACAGATTTCACATCCAAGGAATCATCTCCTGTATATAAGCGAAGCCATTCAGATATGTCTTTGGCTGAATCACCTGTCCAATATTTTTTTGATTTGTCAATCATAAAATATCCTCTTCAACTCCTGGTGTATAGTGTTGATTATATCTCAAATATCCCTTCAATTCAACTTGCTTTGAAAGTAGTGCTATTGCAGCCATTTTGCCATCTCCCTCATTTTCGCCGCAATCTCCTCCGGCTCCATAATACGGATTTTCCCGCCAAAAGTAAAGACCCAGGCGAAAAAGGGCGGGCTGGGGGCAACATCCACGGTGGCCTGGAAGTGCGTTCCGTCTATGATCTCTGTCTGCACCTCCTCTCCGAAGCGGTCTACAACGCTGCGCATGGTGCTGTTCTCGCACAGCAGTGTTATCCTCTGGATGTCGGCTCCGAACATCCCGAACACCTGGTGGACATACGCCGCGGGATCGAAGTCCTGCGCTGGAATGGCCTCCTGCACCAGCAGCTTCACAGCGGTCATGCGGTCTACACGGAACTGGGCCAGCTTGCCGTGTTTCTCCGACCAGCCCACGGCGTAGTAATAGTCCCGGCTCCAGATCAGGGCATAGGGGCTGAACTCGTACCGATAGCCGTCGTGCTTGAGGACTTTTTCTTTCTCTGCGGTGTACTCTATGTACTGGAAGGCGATCCGCCGCTTCTCCTGGATGGCGGTGTGGATCATGTCCACCGCATAGTAGATCGCCTCGTTGTCCTGCTTCGCTGTGCCCTCCATGTAGACAGGGCGGTTGAGCTGTTTGGCCTGCTCCTGGCTGGTGAGGGAGGCCAGCTTGCGGATCAGGCTGGCGCTTTTCTTCCTGGTGATGAAGTGAGAGGACTCCACCGCATCCACCAACAGCTTCAGCTCCGGCAGCTCGAACAGGCGGGAGCCGACGAAGTAGCGGTTCTGGGTGCTCTTGACACAGACGATGTCCACGCCCTGGTCAATCAGGATCTGGATGTCGCCGTACACACTCTTGCGGCCGGCCTGGATGCCGTGGGATTCCCAGAATTGGAGGATGTCTGAAACGGAGGCGGCGTGCTCCTCATCTGTAAGGGTGCAGAGATACTGCTGGAGCAGCAATATCCGAATTTGCGCTTCG
>JAAZZJ010000332.1 GCA_014237695.1 Oscillospiraceae bacterium
AAGAGCTGGTGCAGGGGCAGCAGGCCAGCCAGAGGAACCTCCTGGTCTTCGATGACGGTCACAGCGGGGGGATAGCCGCCGTCACCGTCCGCGCCGTCGCCGGGAGTGGCGGGGGTGTCGGGAGTCTCCGGCTCCTCAGGCAGCAGAGCGGGGATGGTCAGATGCTCTCTGCTGAGTTCTTCACTGCATCCGAGATGAATTTTCGCCAGGCAAGGCGCCGTCCGCAGCGCGGGCTTTCGCCCGGGCAAGGACGGCAACAAAGTCTGGCGGAAATTCAGCCGGCTCGAATTGAATGTTTTAGTCGAGGATTCGTATTACGCCGCGATATCCTTCCCGGCATACCGCCAGAGGCCGAAGGCCGCCCCCAGTACGCCCAGACCGCAGCCCACGGCGATGGCGTCCGCCAGAGGCTCCCCGGCAAACACCCGGGCGGCGTCGGCGTAGTAGTAGGGCGTGACGAACCGCAGGGGCTCCATGCCCGTGTCCAGATTGATGAAGACCCCCAGGAAGTACATCCCCGCCGCCAGGCCGATGGCCAGACCATAGCTGCTCCGCCGCAGCAGGGAGGACAGGCCGAAGCACACCCCGCCGATCTCCAGCTGCATCAGCAGCAGCGTCCCGTGGTATTTCAGCAGATCGGACCACACCGGCTCTTCCCCGATCCCCAGAATGCTCCCCATGCCGCAGGCGAAGCACACCAGATTCAGCGCCAGGATCATCGCCGCCAGTGCCGCCAGCTTCTCCGCCGCGATCCGCCCCCGGCTTACCGGGTGGGTCAGGAGGAACTCCGCCGTGTGGCCTCCCTCCTCCCCGGCCAGGAGGCCCATGCCGGTGAGAGCGGCGAAAAACGCCCCGCCCAGACCCATGATGTTGCCGCACTCCACGCCGTAGAAGCCCATGATGGAGCCAAAGGCCAGCTTGTCCATGCCAAAGGCCGAGGAGAAGCCCTCCATCCCGGCAAAGAGGGCGGAAACATCGTCCATGGAGCCGGCAAAGGAGGGATACATCCACACGCACATGGCCATCAGGCCGCCAACGGCCGCGGACCAGATCAGGAAGCTGACCATACCGGCCCGCAGCTCCTTTTTGAAGACCGTCATTTCGTGAGCCTCCCCTCGTAGTAGTCGAAGAATCTGTTTTCGATGTCCAGCTCCGCCGTGGAGCCCTCCACGATCAGCCGCCCCTCCCGGATAACGGCCGCCCGGTCGCAGTACCGCTGGACCTCGTACAGCACGTGGGAGGACAGGAATACCGCGGCCCCCTCCTTCCGCCTCTGCTCCACCTGGGACCAGAAGGCCCTCTGGACCAGAGGGTCCAGACCGCTGGTGGGCTCGTCCAGTACGTACAGCCGGGGCCGGTGCTGCATGGCGCAGACGATGGACACCTTCTTCCGGTTGCCCAGGCTCAGCTCCCGGATTTTCTTCCGGGTATCCAGCTCCAGAGCCTCGCAGAGAGCGGCGGCCTCGGCGCGGCAGTCACGCTTCCGCAGATCCGCCGACAGGCGGATGACCTCCGACACCCGCATATCCGGGTAGAACAGAGCCTCTGAGGGCATGTAGCCCACCTGGACCAGAATGGCCGTGCGGTCCTTCACACAGTCCAGGCCCATCACCGACGCCGAGCCGGAGGTGGGCGAGATAAGCCCCAGCAGAGTGCGGATGGTGGTGCTTTTCCCCGCCCCGTTGGGGCCGATGAACCCGAAGCAGCACCCCGCCGGGACGTGGAGGGTCAGGTCCGTCACTCCCCGGGCCCTGCCGTAGGATTTGGTCAGATTCGTTGTCTGGATCATACATATTCCTCCTTATACAGAAACTGCCGCAGCATGTCCGCGTGCCGCTTGTACTCCAGGAACAGCTCCTGGATCTCCTCCGCCGTGGAGGCCCCGGTCTCCGCCAGCATCCCCTCCGCCGCCAGAAGCAGCAGCCGGATCACCTGAAAGGGGTCCACTCCCTCCTTGAATTTGTACAGGTCCATCCGGGAAAGGAAGTCGCGGATGGTGGACTCCATCAGCTCGTCCAGTCCCCGGCGCAGCCTGGGGGAGAGGATGCTGTCCCGCTCGTAGTACGTCCGCATGACGAACCGGAACAGCCCCGGGTGACGCCGGACCAGATCCATCTTCACCTTGTGCCCCATCTCCAGCGCCCGGAAGAAATCCGTCTCCCCGAAGTCGTAGCTTTTCGCCATGTACTGCTTGACGCACACGTCCAGGGCGTACTGGTAGAGGTACAGGTACAGCTCCCGCTTGTCCTTGAAGTAGTGGAACAGCAGGCCCTTGGACACCCCGGCCCGCTTGGCGATGGAATCGGCGGAGGTCTTCTTGAAGGTGTTGTCCCCGAACTCCAGCATGGCGCTGTTCCGGATCAGGTCCTGCCGCTCCTCGGGGAGGTGAAAAAATTTCGGATTCAAGGCGCCCCCTCCTTTCACCTCCACCATACCGCCATTGACCATTTTGGTCAACCCCTAATCCGGCTTTTTTTCTGCGGAGCGAACAAAATATTTTTGCAGAATGACCGAAAAAAGCCTATACAAATCCCGCTTTTTTTGGTATATTAGGGATAGCGATTGCAAACCGCATTTCATTTACAGGAGGTTGTTTTCCATATGAGCGCTTTGACTGATCTGATCTATGGCGGTTCCAACGCCGTGGCGGGCCTGACCGAGGGAGCCGTCAACGACGCCATCGCCAAGCACGGCGCGGATACGCCGGTGGCTTTCCCCGACACCGCCTACTTCTTCCCCACCATCTACGCCGCTACCGGCGTGAAGGTGAAGACCCTGGGCGACCTGCCCGCCTGCGTGGGCGTTTTGAAGAGCCTCATCACCAATCAGGACGACATCGGCGCGGCCCTGAACGCGGGCCTTGCCACCGCCGTGGGCGCGGAGATCATCGAGGGACTGAAATACGTGGGCGG
>JAAZZJ010000333.1 GCA_014237695.1 Oscillospiraceae bacterium
CTGGTACGCCCGAGGCCCGGCTCGGCGCTGGCCTCGGTGGAGAGGTACCGCTTGCACTCAGCCCATTCAGTGACGGTCAGGTTCTCCGGGGGCTGCATCCCTGCCAGCCCTCTTGAGATGGCTTTCATCAGCCGGCGGGCCGCCCGGTTGGCGGTTGCCACCGCCTGCCGCCGCTCCGCTCGGCTATTCGTCATCGTCTCCGCCATCATGCTCCGCCTGCCAGTCCATACGCTCCCGGACGCGTTCCGCATATTTTTCTGGGTCGTAGGTGTAGTTGGACAAGTCCTTCATCACCAGGTAGACCTCACGCTTGATGACCTCGGCGGCCTCGGCCGCGGTGGTAGTCCCGGCCACGTCCACAGCCAGACGGCCAGGCAGGGCCATGAGGGAATCCCGAATGGTGTATAACAAATCTTCCGTCAGGGCGGCCACATCCTCACTGCGGTGCATGATGCCTTGGAGCTCCTGGGCTTCCAGTTCGGCGATCTGGGCCTTGGCCTGCTTGATGCGCACCTCGGCCTCGAACTTCTCCAGCTCCTTGGACTCCGGGATACCCTTCTCCCCGCGGCCCGCCGCCTTGTCCCGAAGGTACTGCACATAGGCCCTCGTGGATCTCACCACGTTGTACCGTTTCCCGGCGGAGGTGTCCTCTTTTCTCAGCACACCGTCCCTGGTAAGCTGGTTGATCCACTGGCCTGTCAGGGCGAACAGATTCGCCAAGTCCTCCGCCTTGCAGAAGCCGGGAGTTTCCTCAATTTTCCCTTTTCTGGGGGTCGCCAATCCAATCACCCTCTCTGAAAAATGGCATAAAAATAACGCCCCAGAAACGAAAGTTCCCGAAAAAATTTTTTCGGTGACTACGCGCGTTTCGGGCGTTTTCGCCCCCGCTCCCCTGGGGGAGGGGCTCACAGTACCTTTTCATCCAACGAGCAAACGGGCGGCCCGACCGAGCCGTCCGCTGCCGTATTGTTTGCGCTTATGCCTGGTGCCGATGGATGGTGTCGAGGATGCGCTCTTGCTCATCCGCACCCACACCGATGCTCTCCAACGCCTCCCGCGTCCCGCAGTCGGGGCAGATGGGGCCGCTGTTGTCCCTGGCCATGGCAGGCCGTTCGGTGTACGTCCGCCCGCACCTGGGGCAGACGTGCCCGCTCACTGCTTTGTTGTGCATATAATTTCCTCCCCTTTGCTATCTGCGTATGCATCCAGTAGGATGCGCGGGTCAAAGCCGAAGCTCCGATACCCTTGGGCACAGGTGATGAAGTAAGAGTTGGTGGGCGTCCCAAGGGGCCTGTCCGCATACATGACGTAGGCGAAGCCCTCCAGGGTGCGCACCTCGCTGGAGCCAGCCAGCGTCACATCCAGCTCCATCCCCACCTTGTGGTAGAACACGGGGTAGCCCTCGTAGCGGTCGAGGCTGCGCTCATCCGCCGCCGTGACCTCCCACACCGCCACCGGCACCCTGCCGCCCTCCCACGGTTCGATGGTGAGGTAGGAGCCGGTCTTGCTCCCCTTGAACAGCAGGCGGTAGTCCTCGATGACTGCGGTGCCGACAACAGTCGCCCCAGGGCAGCGGCCCCGCATCTGCGGGAGATTGAGGTTGCTGCCGTAGGCAATGTAAAACCTTTTCGCCATTTCCGATCCGTCCTTTCCGAAGGGCATCCCCTTCTACCACCTAAAGCCCGCTTGTGGCGGGTTAGGCGGGGCTTGGGCGGGCCGGTCGGGTTAGGCGGCCCGCCCGTTGCGGAAGGCCGCGTTCCCGGCGAGGCGGCGGGTCAGGAGGTCGCGGGCGGTGGCGAATTCCTCTCCGATGAACCCCAGCCGGAGGAGCCAAGTCCTCATGGCGTACTTGGGGTTGTCGGTCTGCTGGGGCTTGGGGCTGGCGCTCTTGAGGCTCTTGGCCATCTGGCTGAGAGCCAGGCAAAGCTGGATGTAGCTTTTCAGCTGTCCGGCGTGGAGGCCGTTTTTCTTGCCCTCCGCAGGGGCGTCGAATTGGAAAAGGCGGAATTCAATCGTGCCCTTGGTGAAGGTGGCGTGGAGGTTGAGCATATGGTAGCGGCTGTCGTTGTAGTGTTGGTCGCGGCCCCAGGAGGCTCCGTTGCCGCTGTACCAAATCTCGGCGAGATCGGCCATCGTGGTGGGCTTTTCGCGGTTCAGCCGCTCCAGAAAGGAGGGGTTCACCGTTCTGCAATACCGATTCATCCGGCCCCGGTCGAGGGCCAGGGCATCTGCCAAAAGGCTCTCGTGGCTGGCCATGATGTTGGCCAGGTTCCGCAGGCTTTTGGCGTCGTGGCCCTTGGCTCCGATGTGGATGTGGACTCCGCAGCCCCTGGTGGCATCGCTCTTGGCGCCAGCCTTGCGCAGGTGCCTCACCAATCCCTGCAGGGTGTCCATGTCGGCGTAGGTCAGAATCGGGGTGACCATCTCGCACTTTTCGCTGTCCGGCCCGTGGATGCTGACGTCCTTCTGGAACTTCCACTCGCGGCCCTGAGCGTCCCAGGCGGACCAGGTCATGTAACCGTTGCGGGTGGCGGTGTTCTGGTAGCGGCGGGTTCCGAAGAACTCGGCGGCCAGCTTGGCGGCCTTGCTCCGCTCGATGCTGTTCATCTCGACCTCAACCCCGATGGTCTGCTTTTTCATCTCGGCGACCTGGTTCATCAGCTTCTCGTTCATTGTGTTGTCCTCCGTTTGTTGTGTTTTCCCTTGCGGTAGTGTATTAATCACTCTAAACGGAGATAATAGCAAGCTAATTCGAGCCATAAAGTACACAAGGATTCGCGGCCCGTTTTGGTGTATTTACACGGGCTTCCCCGCCCCGATCCTCTGGCAGATGTCTGCGCCGTAGATCACGTTCAAGCCGCTGCCGGTGTCCCAGCGAACCATGATGGAGCCAGTGTCATCCAC
>JAAZZJ010000334.1 GCA_014237695.1 Oscillospiraceae bacterium
CGCCGCCCAGCGATTCCAGCGCCGCTCCAGAGCTGTCATGATAAAGCCCCGGAAGACCGCTTCCTCCACGATGCCCGTACCGATGCCCAGGTAAAAGATCCCGATGACCAGAATGGATCCGGTATCCACCCTGTCCGCTGCCACCGCCCACTGTCCCGGCAGCAGCAGATACGCGCCGCAGACCAGCGCCGGCATGAGGACCGCTGTCACACACCACACCGGCTTCAGCCGTACCGGCCCCATCCGCCAGGCGGACAACGGTTCCCGCAGTCCGAACCGGCACAACGCCCAGAACCCCGCCATCGCCAGGACCGGATAGAGTATGCCGGCAACGGTGTTGCCCAGGGCGGGCAGATGGGTGACCAGCAGGACCCCATCGCCCACCAGAGCCGCCGCCGTCTGGGCCAAAGCCATGGACACCAGCGACAGAAGGATCAGCAGCATCCTGCTCACAGGAAATTTTTTCTGAGTCTCCATAAATACACACCTCTTCCATGCAGGGCCGGACAGGAGATCATCCCGTCCGCCCCTGTTAAATAAGTCACCTTGTTTTTTTCCTGTCATACGCCTCCAGGCCAGCACACAGGAATACCAGACCGATCATCAACCAGACTGTCATAGTTCCACCATCCTGACCTTACAGTATCTTGATCTGCCCCAGCAGGGGGACTTCCTTCTCAATGCCCTGGATGGCGTTGATGATGCCGATAAACCAGCACAGCGCACAGAACAGTCCGCCTACCAGTCCCACCAGCCAGCCGAACAGCGGCAGCCATTTGGCTGTGACGCTGATGAGCGTAGCCGCAAGCCAGATCACCAGAGACTGATTGAGATGGAACCGGCTGGCATACCGGTCGCCTGCGAAAAAGGCGATCAGCAGCCCCGGCCAGGAGAGATACGCTACAATATCCGTTGCCTGTTTGTTCATCTTCTGTACCCCCTTCGCTTACTGCTGGCGCAGAGTAATGTCCCCGCTGATGCTGGACATGCGGAAGGTCCGCCCGCCGCCGTCCAGATAAATGGCTTCACCGGAGCGCTTGCCAATGGGGCCCACCAAGGTGAAGTCGCTGTACAGCTCACCGCTGACCGTGCTGAACTGAAGCGCAAAGCCCTCTCCGCCGGGCAGAGTAATCTCACAGTCCCCGGACTTGGATGCAACATCCATCTGGACGGGCATCTGCTGCAGGTCCGCTTCCACATCACCGCTGGCGCTGGAGCAGCGCAGCTCTTGAACACTGCCGGTTATGTCGATATCCCCGCTGGCTGTGCCGATTTTCACCGCGCCGAAGCCGCCGGCCAGCTCCACATCGCCGCTGGCGGTCTCCGCCGTTACGCTGCCGCTGCTGATGCCTCTGGCATCCAGATCGCCGCTGGCGGAGTGGAAAATCAGCTCCTGACAGCTGGCATCCCTGAACTGCACGTCACCGCTGACTGTCCGTACGGACAGCTGGCCCACCTCCAGGCCCATTTCCAGGTCCACATCCCCGTTGACAGTGGAGATCCGGACAAAATCCCAGAACCGCCGGGGCAGCGTGATCTCCATATCCGCCGCCGCCAGTCCGCGGAAGAAAAAGAAGGAGGATACCGCCGTATTCCCCTGCCGCACGGACAGGACGCCGTCATCATTCACCCGCAGCTCCAGGTTCTCCAGGTCGCCGTCCAGACGGATATCCGCCTCCGGGTCGCTGTCCAGGTGGATGGTCACATCGCCGTTGATCTGCACGTCCACGCCCTTCATCTCCGCAGAAGGAACGCTGGTGCCCTCCACGCGGCGGCTGGGGCGTCCGCTCTCGCAGAAGAAGCCGCCCCGATTGCGGTTATAGCCCACAGAGAAGGACCAGCCAGCCTCTTTCTCTCCGGCCGGCGCCTCGCCCTCCTCCGGTTCCCGGGATTCCCGGACCGGCTCCTGACCGCCGTTTTCATTGCCGCCGTCAAACTGAACGTAGACCTTTCCCTTGAAGCCATCGGGATACTTTTCTTTGATCTTATCCGCCACATTGCGGACAATGACCGCCGCCTGGTCCACGGCATCCTTGGTCTGACTGACCGTCTCCCGGACGATACCCTCCACGCCATGAAGCAGCTCGCTGGTGAAATCCCGGCAGCCGCCCTCTTGCCGGGGCAGCTCTCCCTCAGGACCCAGACTGTCCAGATAGGCCAGCAGCTCGTCTACGTTGCCCAGGTCCTCCAGCGCCTTGTCAAAGGCCTCGTTCTCATCAAGACCCTGCGCCGTCAGATCCTGCCAGCGGCTGTAGAGGTTCTCGCTGAGTTCCTCGATCAGGTCCACCTTAGCGGCGGTATCGGCGGCGGAGGCCAGCCGGCCTGTCACCGCAATGACAAATCTTGTCCTCATGTTGTCCATCGTGTCAGTCCTCCTCCAAAGAAATCAGAGCGTCCAGAAGCGCCCTGGTGTTTTGCCACTCCCGGCTGTTTTCTTCCCACCGGAGCCTTCCCTCATCGGTGATGGCGTAGTAGCGCCGCCGCGCGCCAGGGCCGTCCTCCCCCCAGTAGGAAGAAATCAGGCCCGCGCTCTCCAGGCGTTTGAACGCGGTGTAGAGCGTAGCCTCCTTAAAGCCGTACGCGCCGCCTGTGCGCTGCTGGATGGTCTTGTTGATCTCATAGCCGTAATTGTCCCCGCGCATCAGTTGGGTCAGGATGATCGTATCCGTATGGCCCCGCAGGGTGTCCGCAGAAATGGACAATTGAAACACTCCTTTCGCCGGGCACCCCGCCGCAGCGGCCTGCCCTTAAGTTGCTCTTATCATAGCAGGATATATATCATCTGTCAAGGTACTTCTTGCAAAAAAGTATTAAGATTGTGTTAACAAGGCGGACTATGCCGCGGGCAAAGCCCGGGCCGGAGGCATTGCCTCCGGCCCGGGTGCTGGCTATTTGTTTGG
>JAAZZJ010000335.1 GCA_014237695.1 Oscillospiraceae bacterium
CCATCAGGCCGGGGACATTATCAGCCGTGTCTCCTACGACGTGGACGTGGTGGGCACCTGCATCTCCGCCGATCTGAGCCAGATCCTCACCAGTCTGGTGACGGTCGCCGGGTCCTTCGTCATGATGGCCGTCATCAGCCCCGTGCTGACGGCGGTGACTCTGGTGACCATCCCCATGGCCATCGGCTACACCCGCCGGATGAACCGGGTCACCAAGCCCCTGTTTTCCCGGCGCTCCGCCGCCTACGGCGGCATGAACGGCTTCGCCGAGGAGAAGTTCTCCGGCCTGGCCACCATCCAGAGCTACGCCCGGGAGGAGCAGACCGCCCGGCGCTTCGCCGCCATCAACGACGATGCCGCGGACGCCTACTACCAGGCCACCCGCACCGCCAAGCGGATGGGCCCCAACGTGCGCTTCATCAACGACCTGGGTTTGGCCCTCATCGCCATTCTGGGGAGCCTGCTCTATATGCGGGGGTATATCGGCCTGGATCAGATTTCCGCCTTTGTCCTCTACTCCCGGAAGTTCTCCGGGCCCATCAACGAGATTGCCGGCATCACCGGGGAGATCTATGCCGCCCTGGCGGCGGCGGAGCGGGTGTTTCATCTGCTGGACACCCCCGGGGAGCCTGCGGATCTGCCGGAGGCGGAGCCTCTGACGGATGTGGGCGGGGATATTTCCCTGGAAAAGGTCTCCTTTGGCTACACCCCGGAGCAGGATATCCTCCGGGAGGTGTCCCTCCACGCCCGCCCCGGCCAGATGGTAGCCATCGTAGGGCCCACCGGGGCGGGAAAGACCACCATCATCAACCTCCTCATGCGCTTCTACGACTTTCAGGAGGGCCGGGGCGCGGTGGACGGCAGGGACATGCGCGCCCTCACCCGGTCCAGCCTGCGCCGGTCCTACGCCATGGTCCTCCAGGATACCTGGCTCTTCCAGGGCACCGTATGCGAGAACATCGCCTATGGCCGGGAGGGGGCAACCCGGGAGGACGTGATTGCCGCCGCCAGGGCGGCCCGCATCCACGGGGCCATCATGCAGCTGCCCCAGGGCTACGATACCGTCCTCTACGAGGACGGCGGCAACATCTCCAAGGGCCAGAAGCAGCTGCTGACCATCGCCCGTGCCATGCTGTACGACGCGAAGATGCTGATTCTGGACGAGGCCACCAGCAACGTGGACACCGCCACCGAGCGGCAGATTCAGACCGCCATGCGGGAGCTGATGGCCCGGAAGACCTGCGTGGTCATTGCCCACCGTCTCAGCACCATCCAGAACGCGGATCACATCCTGGTCGTCGATCAGGGCCGGGTGGCGGAGCAGGGCAGGCACCGGGAGCTGATGGAGCGCCGGGGGGTGTACTACCGCCTCTATGCCGCCCAGTTTGAATAGGAAACCAAAAATTTTCAGCCATATTTTCTCCCCTGCCGGGCAAGCTAGGTCCGGGGTGAGAGAAGATGTCGATATTGGAAAATCTGAACGGAAACACGGGCGGCGGGAGCGTGCTGTTCCCCATCGAGGAGGCGGCGGAAAATCCCGGCTGTCCGGAGGAACGGGGAAAGCGCATGTTCCTGGTAGGCGGCCCCTGGGGGCCGCTGTACCCGCTGGGCTGTTTTCCGGCGGATATCTATGAGGAAGAGGAAGACCCGAATCCGTAAAAAAGAGGACGCACCGCAGCGGTGCGTCCTCTTTTTACCGTTCCGGATACTCCATGCCCTTCGGCAGGCCAAGGATATAATCGGCGGAGACATGATAGAATTTGCAGAGTTTAATCAGATCGTCAATACCGTATCTTACCTGTCTCAATTCATATTTTGAGATTGCCGCCTGCTCACAGCCTAAAACAGCGGCAATCTCCTTCTGCACAAAATCCCTGTCCTGACGCAGCGCGGTCAAACGGTCAACATAGTCCACAAGGAATCACCTCGTAAACATCATAAATATTCCAAATCCGACTATTTACATTAAATCCAACTTGGAGTAAAGTAAATCTGATTCAGAGTATTTTGGAGGTGAACTGCAAAAAATGCAAGGCCATTACATTGAGACAAAAGTCATCCACGTTTCCATCCCGAAGCCTGCTCACCAGCAGCTGCAAAGGCTGGCGGCAGAATCCGGGCGGACTGTCCCCGGATATGTGCGTTATCTGATTACCCAGGAATTTCAGCGATTGGATTTACCTCTATACATCACCATAAACCGCAAAAAAAGGCGGGGCGCCTATAAAAACCAATAGTACGCCCGCTCCTCCGCCTCGCCGCACCCGGTTTTTCCCCGCCTCCTTTTTACCGATTCTCAAGTGCGTCGACTATACCATAGTATTATTTCCTAAACAGAAACCGGGCGGGTAAATGACACCCCACCCGGTTGTAGATTTTCACTTCTGGGACATTCCGGTGATATACGCTTTGATCAGTGCCTTGATTTCCTCCGGGGTATAGGATTCTTTTCCCTCCGATGATTCGATGATATCGATCAAATCATAGGCCATTGATTTTTTGATCTCATTAGACTCTCTATCCGTTGGCATACTGATCCTCCTTTCACTCAGCCGGCTGCGCTCGCTTATCATGTCAAAAATATATCATACCGGCACAGGAATGTCAATATGAGAAAAAGCAGGGACGTCTTACCGCAGGTTGTAACATTAAATGCGAAAGAACACGAAGCCCCACGAACGGGGCGGTTCGGTTCTATCGCATTTATTTTTTTATACCACGGCAGGCCGGGAAAGTCAAGTGAAACGGGGTGAAAGATGGTGCGACGCTACAAATATATAACTTTTGCGGACCGGCGGGAGATTGCCGCGATGTATCAGGCGAACACCCGCCCGGCGGATATTGCGGACCGGCTGGGAGTTACCACGGCGACAATCTATCGGG
>JAAZZJ010000336.1 GCA_014237695.1 Oscillospiraceae bacterium
CCTGCGTCCTCCGCCTCGCCACACCCAGTTTTCCCTCGCCTCCTTTTTACCGATTCTCAACTGCTTCGACTATAACAAGAACCCCCTGACGCAGGAAAACGGCAGCGCTGCGTCAGGGGGAATTGTATTTGCAGCATACGGTTTGCAGTTGTACTTTGCCGGCTCTAAAGACTTTCCAACTGCCGCATATGCGTCGTGCAGGTTTTTCCGCTTCCCCGCCTTACCTCAGGCGGAACGCGGCAACCAGACCCTTGAGGAGGCTGGCCTGCGAGGAGAGTTCCTGGCTGGCGGCAGCGCTCTGCTCACTGGTGGCGGAGTTGGTCTGTACCACACTGGAAATCTGGTCAATACCCTCGGTTACCTGATCGATGGCGGCTGTCTGCTTTTCCACCGCTTCCACCACGATGGACATCTGCGATGTCACACCCCCGGCGCTGACACTGGTGCGCTCCAGGGACTGAGTGACCTCGTTCACTACGCTGCTGCCCTCGGCCACAGCGGCGATGGAACTCTCAATCAGATCCTTGGTGGCCTTGGCGGCTTCGTCAGACTTATTGGCCAAGTTGCGCACCTCGTCGGCAACCACGGCAAAGCCCTTTCCGGCAGTTCCGGCACGGGCTGCTTCCACGGCGGCGTTCAGCGCCAGAATATTTGTCTGGAAAGCAATGTTCTCGATTGTGGCAATAATCTTGCTGATTTCCTCGGAGGAGCTGGAGATTTTGCCCATCGCCACGTTGAGCTGCTTGACATATTCCATGCTGACGCCCAGCTGGCCGCCTGCCTGCTCGACAAACTGGCCGGCTTCCCCGGTGGCCTGGGCGGTCCGCTTGGCGTTTCCGGAGATGTCGCTGATGGTGGCGGAGAGTTCCTGTACGGAACTGGCCTGCTCCGTGGCGCCCTGGGCCAAGGCCTGAGCGCCGTTGGATACCTGCTCGGCGCTGTCGGATACCTGCTCGGCGCTCTCCCGAATCCGGCTCATGGTATCATTGAGCCCGGACAGGATGCTGTCCAGGGAAACTCTGATGGATACAAAATCTCCCACATATTCCTGCCGGGTGGAAGCGGTCAGATCCCCGGAGGAAATGGAATCCAGCGTAGAAGCAATCTCGCCGACGTAGGACCGGAGACGATGGATCGTTTTCTCAAATATGTAGGCCAGCTGCCCAACCTCGTCATTAGATTGGATGGCGATGGCGCTCTCCCCGCTGCCGTTCAGGCCCAGATTGCCCTGCTCCAGGCGGCTGGCCACTTGGGTGATCTCGGCCAGAGGGGCAGAAACGGTCTTTCTCAGATACGCTGTCATGAAAAAGATACACGCAATGATGACGGCGAGGCTCACCAGAGAGGACCAGATTACCGTCATAAAGATCTGGCGGTTGGCGTCTTCGGAGGAGATACCGGCAAAGATCAGCCCGTTGACCACGCCGGCGTCATCCCTGGTGGGAACGTAGGAACACAGGTATTTTTCGTTCAGGATGGTTGCCTCGCCTACATAGCTCTGTCCCTTTTGCAGAACAATTTCGGACAGCTCTGCGGACAGCGTGGTCCCCACGGCCCGCTTCCCGTTCTGGACCACAGTAGTGTAGGCCCGGGTATTCCCCTCGAAAACGGTAAACTCACAGCCCATGCGGCTTTTCAGATCATCCAGCAGCTGATTGATATCGTTTGTGCCGCCGGATTGGCTCAGAACATAATTCAGCATATTGGTTCCATTGGTGCAGCGCTGTTCCAGCATCCCTGATGCCAGAGAGCGGAACATAATCACGCATATGCCCACTGCAAATACAACGGATATGATCTGCATGATGACGACCACTTTGCCGATCTTCTTGCCGATGCGGGTCTGCTTGCCTTCCGGACCCTTCTTTGAAAACTCGATGCTTTTCATGGTTGCTTACTCCACCTGTCTGTCAGAATTAGAACCTGTATTCATCATCGGGAGATGCCGGATGGACGATGATTTTCCCCGTCAGATAAGAAAAATTGACGCAGTATGGCGGGAAAAAGATCGTCCAGACGGCGTGCTGCGGTTGTGAATACTGGTTCTTAAAAATTGGCATACAGCCATCTTACCAATTATACTGAGAGACGGCTATTTTTGCAAGCCCTTTTTCAGCTCGGTTTGCATCTTTGGAGAAGGATGTCCCGGGACGGCCTTTTGACATTTTTCAAACAGGGCCTAATGACTGCAAAATGGGGACATTTTCCTTTGCGGCATCATTTTCTTGGAGAAATTCACACTGGTGACACACAGGTGGTACAGTAGCAGCAGGAGGTGGGGCGAAGTAGCAAAAATTCTGGTTGTTGAGGATGATGCGGCGACAAACAGCCTGGTCGGTGACTATTTGACAGATGCGGGACACGCCGTACTCTCAGCCTGTGACGGCCTGAAGGCCTGTCTTTGAGAGCTGCCTGGTCAAGCATGGCTGACGCCATTCCCATCACAGGTTCTGAAGCATGTCGTTTGCTCATGTAAGGGCAAACGGCAGGCGTTTTGAAATTTGGCCTCAACAAATATGGGCGTGAAACACACAAAGGCAGCCGGGAGCATATCATGAAGTGGGCGCAGACTTCTCCGGCGAGGAAGCTTGCGGCCGATTCCCCACGGTTTGCAGGCCGTGCATCCTGTGATACAGGGAGGAAATTTCCCCATGAGATACAATTGCTATGAACCGGAACCCTGCGGCTGTCACGGGCGTCCTGGCGAGTGCGGCAGCGTCTGCTGCATTCCGGGGCCTCCGGGACCGAGGGGACCTCGGGGCCTTCCCGGGCCGGTAGGTCCTGCCGGTATGCCGGGATTGCCCGGGCCTGTGGGACCTATGGGCCCCGCCGGGGTAATGGGTCCCGCCGGACCTGCCGGTCCCACCGG
>JAAZZJ010000337.1 GCA_014237695.1 Oscillospiraceae bacterium
CCTTGGCGGCGGTGTTCGCGGCCTATTTCGGCGCGCCGCTGGCGGCGCAGCTGCTGTTGTTTATCGGCGTGTCCATCGTGACCGCCGCCGTGGTGCGGCCCCTGGCGAAGAAATACGCGGACCCCTACAAGGTCCCCACCAACGCTGACCGTCTGGTAGGCATGGAGGCCCGCGTCACCGAAACCATCAACAACGGCTACCCTACCGGCGCGGTGTACGCTGACGGCAAGACCTGGACCGCCCGCAGCGCGGACGGCGGGGTAATCCCCAAGGGAGAGACGGAAGGGGTCGCGGCCATGGGGGGCATCACGCTCATCGCCCGCGCCAAGGCCGCCGTCCCCGCGGGCTGACCGGAAAAGGAGAGCGAAAAACGATGCTGGTACCCCTGCAAAAGAAAGATTTCGACAAATACATCGACTTCGCCTACGAGCTGGCCCTGGACCCCGCCCGGACCTGCTACCCCGTCTATTACGACGGCGTAAAGACCCGGGCCCTCTTTGAAGCCGACGCCCGGAAGGGGATATCCCTTCCGGAGGACCAGATCCTCCTCTACGAGGAGGACGGCGCGATAGAGGGCTGGCTCCACTACTACTATCTGCCGGAGGACCGGTACATCGCTCACCGCTCCTGCGGCGTCCGGCGGAATACCTCCCGGGCTCTGCAGGAGCTTTCCGAGCATCTGGCGGCCCGATATCCCGGCTGCGAGTGGGCCGTGGGCTTTCCCTCCGAGAATCAGGAGGCGCTGGACTGGGTGCAGGCCGCGGGATTCGAGCTGCTGGAGGATTCCCGGTACTATACGTTCCATTTCGAACAATACATCCCCGGCCCGGAGGACCCGTCCGTGGAGCGGATCACGGAAGAAAATTTCGCAAAATTCCAGCGTGTCCACCACGCCATCGAAGGGGAAATGTACTGGAATTGCCAGCGCCTCCGGGAGGACCTCCCCAGCTGGGACCTGTTCGTGGCGGAGGAGGATGGCGTAGCCGGGGAGGTCATGGCCCTGGACGCCGGGGACGGCTTTTACAGTATTTTCGGCGTGGTCTGCGAGGACAGGCGATTCCATGAGAGCCTGTACCGGCGGCTGCTGGTCCGTGCCCTGACCGAGGGGAAGCGGAAGGGCGCGCAGTATCTGACCTTCTTCGAGGATACGGCGGAGGAGGCCAACCGGATCATGCGGTCGCTGGGCTTCCACCATGTAGGCCGGTACCTTGGATATCATAAGGTAATATAGAAGGAGAAAAATACAAAATGTTGATCCCGCTGCAAGAGAAAGATTTTGACAAATACGTTGATTTTGCTTACGAATTGGCCCTGGACCCCGCCCGGACCTTCTATCACGTCTACTTCGATGGCATCAAGACGAAGGCAGACTTCATCGCCAAAGCCAGGCGGACCTTCACACGGCCAACAGAGGAGATCCTACTCTATCAGGAAGACGGCGCAGTAGAGGGCTGGCTCTATTACTTCTATCTGCCCGAGGACCGCTATTTGCAGCTTGCTTCCTCCTGCGTCCGGCGGAACATGGCCCAGGCGCTGGAGGAGCTTTCCGGCTATCTGGCGCAGCGGTATCCCGGCTGTGACTGGTTTGTAGGCTTCCCGGCGGAAAACCGGGAGGCGGAAGCCTGGGCAAAGGGCTCGGGATTCCGGCAGTTTGACGACGCCCAGAACTACAGCTTCTTCTTCGACCGGTACGACCCGGGCCCGGACGATCCGTCCGTGGAGCGGATCACGGAGGAGAATTTTGAGAAATTCCAGCGGGTCCACCGGACCATTGAGGCGGATATGTTCTGGAACTGCCAGCGGGTCCGGGAAAAGCTTTCGGATTGGACCATCTTCGTGGCGGAGGAGGACGGCGTGGCCGGGGAGATCATGGCCACCAGCTTCAAGGACGGTACATGCGAGATATTTGCCCTAAGCTGCGAGGACGGACAGTACCATGAGAATCTGGAGCGGCGGCTGCTGACCCGGTTCCTCAACGAGGGAAAGCGGCAGGGCGCGAAGGATCTGGTCTTCTTCGTAGGTACAGACGATGAGATGAACCGGATCATGCCAGAGCTTGGCTTCCAGCTGGTGGGCCGGTATCTGGGGTATCAGAAGAAAATTTAACGGTCATTCGGGGCAAACTACCTCCGGACCCGGAACGATATCCGGGCGGGAGGGAGAAATTGCCATGAGCGAGAACAAGCGGAAAAAGTCCGGCGATCCCATGGCCAAGGCCATGGACCTGACCATCTGGCAGTCCGCCAAGACGGACCCCCAGGGCAGTTACACCGGCACCCCTGCGGACCCCTACGAGGTCCCGGTCCAGGACGCGGACGATCTGTAGGCAGAAAAAGCGGAGGGCACACAGCCCTCCGCTTTTCCGCACCTTCCACCGCCTTTCCTCATAGGATGGCAAAACAGGAGGTGCGCCCTATGCCTATTATATATCTGAGTCCCAGTACACAAGAAAACAACATGTACGTCACCGGTACCGGCAGTGAGGAATACTGGATGAACCGCCTTGCGGACGCCATGATCCCCTACCTCAACAGCTGCGGCATCCGCTATAAGCGCAATACCCCCGACATGACCGCCGGCAGCTCCATCCGGCAGGCCAACCAGGGCTGGTACGACTTTTACCTGGCCCTCCACTCCAACGCCGCCGCGGAGAGCAACTACGGCAACGTCCGGGGGATCATCGCCTTCTACTACCCCACCAGCACCCAGGGCCAGCGGGCGGCCCAGATCTTCGTCAACAACCTCCGGGGCATCTATCCCCTGCCCGACAGGGTGAACACCCGCCCTACCACCAGCCTCGGAGAGGTCCGGGACTCCAAATTTCCCGCCGTGCTGCTGGAAATCGGCTACCA
>JAAZZJ010000338.1:0-2412 GCA_014237695.1 Oscillospiraceae bacterium
AGGAAATGATGGCCTACACCAAGAACAACATTCTGGTGCAGTCCGCCCAGGCCATGCTGGCTCAGGCCAATCAGATCCCTCAGGGCGTCCTGCAGCTGCTGGGCTAATTCTCATAGCAAACATTTTACAAGCAGCATAATTCCCTTGGCGGGCCGGGCCTACGCCCGGCCCGCTTTTTCGGGACTGCGGGGAAAACCGGACAGCCTCCGGCTTTCCCGGCAGTCCTGGCGAACACGAAAAGGAGTGAACGATATGTCTAAACCGGTACTTTCGATTGGGTTGATTTTCAAAAACGAGATCCGCTGTCTGGAGCGATGCCTGCAATCTCTGGAGCCCCTGCGTCAGGCGGTCCCCTGCGAGGTGGTCATGGCGGACACCGGCTCCGAGGACGGCAGCCGGGCCGTGGCGGAGAAATACGCGGACATCATTATTGATTTTCCATGGGTCAATGATTTTTCCGCCGCCCGGAACGCGGTAATGGACCGTGCTTCCGGCGAGTGGTATCTGTCCATCGACGCGGATGAGTGGCTGGATGAAAATATCACAGAACTGGCTGCATTTATCCAGAATAAGCAGAATACAGCTGCAGCGGCGTATGTTCTGGTGCGGAGCTATATGACCCACACACTAGAAGGAGGGAATTATTTAGACGGATCCTTGCTGCGCATACTGCGCATGTCCAGCGGCCTGCGTTATCGTGGCGCTATCCACGAAGCATGGCATCTGCCGCCGGGACAAGAAATATCCGAACTGAATCATACGATCTTCCATCATGATGGATACATAGGCCTGAGGGATGACGAAGGCGCGGAAAAAAGGGGACGCAACCGTGATATACTCAATGCGGAATTAGAGAAAAATCCACAGGACCTGCGGCTGCTGATGTCTTACATTGACTGCAGCCGGGGCGAAGAAGACTGTCTGGACTATATCCTGCGGGCAGCATCCTTCGTTGAAGAGAAAAAGCCGGGCTGGAAAAATTTTGGCCCGCCAATTTTCCGCCATGCAGTTCTCTTTGCTGAAGAAAATAAACGTCCTGAGTTAGCAGAATGGACAGAACGGGCAATGTCCTGGTTTCCAAACTCATTTTTTACGACAATTGATGTAGCCTATGCCAACTTTGACGAATGCTGGATTAAGCAGGATTATCCTGGCTGTGTCCGCTGGGGTGAATGCTTTGTAAAAGCAGCAGCAGACAGGACAGCAGGCCGCGGAGACCAAAGTGGGCTGTTATACGGTACGCTGCTGATGGGCGCTCCACGCTGGGCAGTTGGCGTGCGCATCCTGACTGCCAGCGCCAACCTGAAAGAGGGCAATCCGGAGCGGGCCTGGAAGCTGCTGGAGGACCTGGACGGCGCACAGCTGGAGCCCGCCCATGCGGGCAATCTGGCGGTGGTGCTGCGGGAGTTCCACAGCGTAACCGATTGGGACACCGCCCCGCTGCTGGAGCGGCTGTACGGGGAACTCTGCCGCCCTGAACCCTCTCCGGAACAGGCTGAGGAACGGCGGACAGCGTTTTTGCAGATGGCTTCCGTGGCCTTCGACCCGGCCCAGCAGGAGCGGGAGCGGCAGAACGAGCAGTTCCGGCGGCTGTCCTATACGGCGTTCCTGCCCCTGGCAGACCGGTGTGAGATCGGCCTGGCTGCCGCTGTACTGGAATCCGGGAGCGCGGAGGAAGCGGCGGCCCTGCTGGCAAAGGTGGAGAAATGGGAGGAATTCCCGGCGCTGGCGCTGTCCAACGCCCTGGAGCGCGGGGTGCGCTTCCCCCTGCCGGAGCGGCCCATGAAGCTGGAGGAGCTGGACGATCTGGCGCAGCGCCTGTCTCAGCAGGATCAGCGGCTGGAGCTTGAACTGGCGCTTTCTCCCTCAGAAGAGGACCTGTATTCTATGACCTGGGCCTGGAGCCTGGCCCTGGCCGCCGTGCGGACCTACGACTGGGCGGCAGAGGACGCGGACGCGGAGCAGGGGATGGAGCTGGCCCGTACTTTTGCACGGGTGGAGTGGGATTTCCTGCACCGGTTTTATATGCCGTCGGTGCTGTGTGAGGAGAACATCGGACTGCTGCCGTCCCTGCACCGCTTTGGCTGGTACTGCGGTCAGGCGTTCAATATCCTGGAGACAGGTGATGCCGCGGGCTATGTGCGTCTCCTGCGGGCGGGACTGGCGCTTTGCGAGGGGATGAAGGACATGGCCGGATTCCTGGTGGAACACACCGGAGAGGTGCAGGCCGCCATGGCTCCGCCGCCGGAGCTGGTGGAGCTGGCAAATCAGGTCCGCGCCATCATGGCCCGGTACGACCCCAACGACCCGGCGGTAGCCGCGCTGAAGCAGAGTGAGGCGTATCAGAAGGTGGCGTATCTGCTGGAACGGCAGTAAGGGAGGAATTTTATGCGGTATTCCATGCTGGTGACC
>JAAZZJ010000338.1:2422-2830 GCA_014237695.1 Oscillospiraceae bacterium
CCATCACCGATATGAGCAGGACCCTGCTGGAGGCGGCGCAGTATCTGGCGTCCGCCCCGGCAGAGGATATGAGGGCCGAACTGCTGGACAACGGGCGGCGGATGATGGGGCAGATCAGGGATGTGCTGGAGCGGCACAGCGGCGATCTGCGGACCACGCTTCCTCTGGAACGTCTGTGGAAGATCGGGCAGCTCTGGGGCGGTGGGGAACACGGGGCTCTGGAGGGGACCCTGGAGGAGTTTATCCGGAAGCTGCCCGAGGAGGTGTCCTACCAGGTACGGGCGGTCTTCTTCGCCGAGCTGGGGGAGAAGTGGGACGCCATGGAGAGCGTTTATGAGTACATGCGGAACGATCCAAGGTTCGACCCGGTGGTGGTGCGTACGCCGGTAGGCCGGGTGGTGATGCGGG
>JAAZZJ010000339.1 GCA_014237695.1 Oscillospiraceae bacterium
GTAGGGCTCGGGCGCGCGGTCGCGGATCGTGGTCTGGATCTCGGCGAACGGCGCCACGAACAGCACGCTGTCGAACCGGTCCAGCACGCCGCCATGGGCGAAGAATATCTTGCCGTAATCCTTCACCCCAAATTCCCGCTTGATAAGGGAGAAGCTGAGATCGCCCACCTGGGCCACCGCGCCGCAGAACAGAGCCAGCACCGCCATCGCGCCATAAGGCACGTTCCCGCTGAACCAGCGGTTCATGACCCATGCGAAGGCCAGTCCGCACAGTACGTTGCCCACCAGTCCGCCGATGGAGCCCTCCACCGTCTTTTTCGGGCTGACCCTGGGCGCCAGCTTATGCCGTCCCATGGCAAGGCCGGTGAAGTAGGCGAAGGTGTCGCATCCGAAGCTCAGGATAAAGGGCAGCAACAGGTATCCCCGGCTGACGCCGGAGCCATAAATCTGTATGAACGAAGAAAACGCGTATCCGATGGCGACGCCCCCAAACAGCACCGCGGCGATCTGCTGAAAGCGCACCGCACCGCCCCTGCAGATCGCGTAGGTAAAGACGGCCAGGGTGGACAGGATAAACCAGCCGCCCACATACTGAGGCATGCTGTAGTACCACCCCACCGTCATGCAGGGGATGAACACAGCGGCGACCGCCAGAAATGGGTCCCGTTCACCGCCTGCGCAGTGATACAGCTCCCCGCCGCCGATGCCCGCCAGCAGCGCCAGCGCCGCCAGCATCAGCAGGGGCGGTCCCCACAGCACCACATACAGCAGGGCAGGCACGCCCACCGCAGCCACCAAAAGTCTCGATCTCATGTCGTCCCCTCCCTCAGTCCGCCGTACCGGCGGCTGCGATGCTGGTAGGACGCAATGGCCCGATGCAGTTCCTCCCTGGTAAATTCGGGCCACAGTACGTCCGTTGTGTAAAATTCGCTGTAAGCGCACTGCCACAGCAGGAAATTGCTCAGCCGAAGCTCTCCGCCGGGCCGGATCAGCAGATCCGGGTCCGGTATCCCCGCGGAATAGAGGTAGCCCGCCAGCATATCCTCTGTCAATTCATTCGGCTTTACAAGTCCCACCCGGCAGTCCTCCGCAAAGCGCGAAGCGGCATGGACCAGCTCCGCCCGCCCTCCGTAGTTGATGCAGATGCTGCAAAGGCATCCCGTCAGCCGGTCAGAGATGGCGTTGCACCGGTCCACCAATTCTTTCAGCTCGCCGCTGAGTGGCGTCATGTCCCCCATGAAGCGCAGGCGCACATTATCCCGCTCCATGGTCTCGATGGCCTCCAGCAGATACCGCTTCAGCAGCTCCATGATGGTGTCCACCTCCTCCTGCGGCCGCTTCCAGTTCTCGGTGGAGAAGGCGTAGACCGTCAGGTAGCCGATGCCGATGTCCCGGCAGTAGGTGGCGATGGTGCGGAAGGTCTCCGCTCCCACCTTATGTCCGGCGGTGCGGGGCAGTCCCCTGCGCTTGGCCCAGCGGCCGTTGCCGTCCAGTATAATGGCGATATGGCGGGGCAGACGGCTGAAATCCACCTGCCCCGCCGTATCCGCTTTCTTTTTACCAAAAGAAAAGATCATAAGCTTCCCCGCCTGGAAATGAGTTTTGTGACCGAAGCGTCCGGGGGCCGCCAGACCAGAGGTCCGGTTACACCGCCAGCAGCTCCTTTTCCTTCTTGGCCAGCAGCTCGTCGATTTCCTTGCACATGTCGTCGGTGAGCTTCTGGATCTCCTTCTCCGCAATCTTCATATCGTCCTCGGTGATCTCACTGGCCTTCTTCTGTGCCTTGAAGTCCTCCACGGCGTCCCGGCGGATGTTGCGCACGGCCACCTTGCCGCCCTCGGCGTACTTGGCGATCTGCTTGACCAGGTCCTTACGCCGCTCCTCCGTGAGCTGTGGGAAAGCCAGACGGATGACCTTGCCGTCATTCTGGGGGTTGATGCCCAGGTCGGACTCCTGGATGGCCTTGCAGATGAGCTTCACCGCGCCGGCGTCCCAGGGCTGGATGGTCAGGGTCCGGGGATCCGGAGATCCGATGGACGCGATCTGGTGAATGGGGGTGGGGGTGCCATAGTAGTCCACCATAATCCGGTCCAGCACGGACGCATTGGCGCGGCCCGCGCGGACGGCGGCAAAGTCCGCCGCCACGGAAGCCACAGACTTCTTCATACGCTCTTCATATGCTTTATATTCGGCTTTCATTTGGTTGTATCCTCCTTCACAATCGTTCCTATCTTCTCGCCCTTCAGGGCGCGGATGATGTTCATGGGGTCCTTCAGGGCAAACAGCAGCACAGAGATATGGTTGTCCATAGCCAGAGAGGAGGCTGTGGAATCCATGACGGCCAGCCGCTGAGCCAGGACCTCATCGTAGGTGATAACGTCGTACTTCACGGCGGCGGGATCCTTCGCCGGGTCGGCGCTGTAGACGCCGTCCACGTTCTTGGCCAGCAGGATCACATCCGCCCCGATCTCGGCGGCCCGCAGCACGGCGGCGGTATCCGTGGAGAAAAAGGGATTGCCGGTGCCGCAGCCGAAGACCACGACCCTGCCCTTCTCCAGATGATGAATGGCCCGTCCCCGGACATAGGGCTCCGCCACGGAGCGGATCTCCAGCGCGGTCTGGACCCGGGCGGGCACGCCCTTCTGCTCCAGCACGTCCGCTACGGCCAGGCAGTTCATAGCGGTGCCCAGCATCCCCATGTGGTCGGCCCGGGTGCGCTCCATACGGCCGCCGCCGTCCTTGGCGCCCCGCCAGAAGTTGCCCGCGCCGATGACCACGCCCACCTGGACGCCCATGGCCACGGCCTCCCTG
>JAAZZJ010000033.1:0-9032 GCA_014237695.1 Oscillospiraceae bacterium
ATGACCCCGTCGTTCAGGGTGTCAAAGCAGGCCTCCTCCAGCTTCCCGGCAAATTGGGCCAGATCATCCAGGCCATCCAGCTCCCCCCGCTTCCGCAGGGCGCCGCTCCAGGCGAAGATGGTGGCCATGGGGTTGGTGGAGGTTTTCTCCCCCTTGAGGTGCCTGTAGTAGTGCCTGGTGACGGTGCCATGGGCGGCCTCATATTCAGTGACGCCGTCGGGGGCCACCAGTACGGAGGTCATCATGGCCAGAGATCCAAAGGCGGTGGAAACCATGTCGCTCATCACATCGCCATCGTAATTCTTGCAGGCCCAGATGTACCCTCCCTCCGAACGGATCACCCGGGCCACCGCGTCATCAATGAGGGTGTAGAAATAGGTCAGCCCCAGCTCCTCAAATCTGGTCCTGCAGCTCTCGAATTCCTCCTCAAAGATCTTTTTGAACTGTCCGTCATAGACCTTGGCAATGGTGTCCTTGGTGGAGAACCACAGATCCTGCCTGGTATCGATGGCGTACTGGAAGCAGGAGCGGGCGAAGGACCGGATGGACGCCTCCTTGTTGTGGGCTCCCTGCCAGAGGGCTGGGCCGTTTACCTTCTGCACGGTGACGGTCTTCTCTTCCGTGCCGTCATCGCTGCGGAAGGTCATGGTGCAGGTACCGGGCTTCCCGGTAACGAAGTCCACACTTTTGTAGACATCGCCGTAGGCGTGCCGGGCGATGGTAATAGGCTTCTTCCAGTTTTTCACCACCGGCTTGATGGCGTCGATGCAGATGGGGGTACGGAACACGGTGCCGTCCAGGATGGAGCGGATGGTGCCGTTCGGACTTTTCCACATCTCCGTCAGCTGGGGATATTCCTCCATTCTCTGCTTGTTGGGGGTAATGGTGGCGCACTTCACCGCAACGCCGTATTTCTTGGCAGCATTGGCGGCGTCCACCGTCACCTGGTCCCCGGTCTCATTGCGGTGGAGCAGGCCCAGGTCGTAATACTCGGTTTTCAGCTCCACGAACGGAAGAATCAGTTTTTCTTTTATCATCGCCCACAAAATGCGGGTCATTTCATCCCCGTCCATCTCTACAAGAGGGGTGGTCATTTTGATCTTTTCCATGGCTATCTCCTTTTTTCGTGCCGCTCTCGGGCGGTCCGTTGACAATCAAAGGGGCAGTCGGGCTCAGAACCTGTATTCGCAGGCGCTGGGCGCTGTCTGGCCGGGTTTTTTACCTTTTTGCCTTGCAGGGCGGTACCCCCCCTTGGACCATCCAGCATCCCCGCCTGTGAATGCAGGCTCTTACTTACAGAGCGTAGTAACGCTGGAACTCAGCCGGCGTGGGAATACGGGAAATTTCCTCCTCCTCCGCCCGTTTGAGCCGGATCCAATTGTGGATCAGCTCTTCCGGGAACACGCCTCCGGCGGTCAGATAGGCGTGATCCGCCTCCAGGGCGTCCAGCGCCTCCCCCAGGGACTTGGGCAGCCCCTGAATCCGCTTCTTCTCCTCATCGGAGAGCGTAAAGAGATTGAAGTCATAGGGCCCCCAGCCGTTGGCGTGGGGATCAATTTTGTTGAGGATTCCGTCCAGTCCTGCCATCAGGATAGCGGCATAGGCATAGTAGGGATTGCAGGGGGCGGCCGGGTTGCGCAGCGCAAAGCGCTTCTGCGCCGGCGTTGTGGCATAGGCCGGAATACGGATGATGGAGGAGCGGTTGGCCGTGGCATAGCCGATAGTCACCGGAGCTTCAAAACCGGGTATCAGACGCTTGAAGGAGTTGGTGGAGGGATTGGTGATGGCGCACAGCGAGGCCGCATGACGGAGCAGTCCTCCAATGAAATACAGCGCCGTGTCGGAGAGCTGAGAGTACCCCTTCTTATCATAGAACAGGGGCTTGCCGTCCTTCCACAGCCAGATATGGACGTGCATCCCGCTGCCCGCTTCACCATAGATGGGCTTGGGCATGAAAGAGGCCGTCTGCTGGTGCCTGGCGGCTACATTTCGAATAATATATTTGGTAATCAAGGTTTTGTCCGCCATTTCGGTCAGACTCTCCGGCTCCACCTCGATCTCCAGCTGGCCGGGACCTCCTACCTCATGGTGATGGTATTTTACTTTTACGCCCCAATCCTCCATCATCCGGCAAATCTCATTGCGCAGGTCAAAGGTGAGGTCCTGGGGCAGGGCGGCGTGATACCCGTCGTGATGGCGGATGTGATACCCGCTTCCGCCTTCCTCGCCGGTATTCCATTCCGCCTCCAGGGAATTCACCCGGAAGGACGCGTGGTGCGGCGCGCTCTCAAAGCGTACGCTGTCAAACAGGTAGAACTCAAATTCCGGCCCTACCACCATTTGATCGGCCACGCCCGTCTCGCGCATATACTCCTCCGCCCGCTCCGTGACGCTGCGGGCATACTGCCCAAAGCGCCGGTTCTCCGGCTGGTCGATGATCTGTACATCACCGGTCATCGAGAGGGTGGGCACAGCGGCAAAGGGGTCCATACAGGCGGTAGCAATATCGGGAACAAACACCATATCGCTCTTTTCCACAGACGCGTAGCCAAAATTCGATCCGTCAAAGCCAATGCCATAACGCACCGTATCCTCGGTGAAACGCGCCGCAGGGATGGTGATATGGTGCCACCGGCCCGTCAGGTCAACTGTTTTGAAATCGACCATCTGTACACCGCTGCTCTGGCAAAAATCCTGGATCTCCTGAACCGACTGAAACATAATTCTCTTCTAAACCGTCCTTTCTGTTTTGTCACATATATCTCAGTGGAATCACCGGAGTTTTTCCGACCGCCGGAGAACCTGCGCAGGTCTCCGGCTATTTTCTCACAATACGGATCTGTTCCCCTTTTCTGTTGGTCTGCTCATAAATCACAGTTTTTCCCTTCAGAAACGAAACAATCCCATCTCTGTCGTAAGGATGAAAAATCATTCCCGCGCGGGGGTACTCTCCGCATACCGCGGGCTGCCGTCTGAACGGCGCTCGTGAGCCATCTCAAGGTCCGCTTCCGCACCCATCCGGGAGCGTCAGCCCTTTCCATATCCCGCGGCGTAGTAATTCATGAGGCAGCCCTCCTGGAGGATCAGCCGCTCGTCGGCGGTAAGGCCCGCGCACTTGAGGGGGAGATCGTAAAGGGAGCCGTCCTTCCGGATTACCTTGGCGGTTATGTCCTCCACGCCGTCTGCGATGGCTTTCTTCACGCCGGGGATGTATATCCAGTCGCCCTCCTCACAGGAAAACGCAGTTCCGGCATCCATGGTAAAGGGCACGATCCCCCAGTTGATGCAGTTGGAGCGGTACCGCTTGGTGGCGTACTCATAGCAGATATTGGCAAATCCCCCCAGCACCTTTTGGCAGGAAGCCGCCTGCTCCCGGGCGGAGCCGTCGCCGGGCTTATTGGCGAACACGCAGGAGCCGATGGTGGTATGCCGCAAGTCACCGCCGGTCCTGGCGAGAATCTCCGCCGCTTCCGCAGGGGCCTCTCCCGCTTCGCGGGCCTCCTCCAGGGCGCGAACGGCCTTGCTGCGGCCCACGTACTCCGGTACGCGGCGGCTGAGAGCAAACTCGCTCAGTCCGATGGGGTTGGACCGGTAGGAGCTGGTCTCGCCGGAGGGGATCAGTTCGTCGGTGGTGGTCACAGGGTCGTGAATGACGGCGCACAGCCGCACCAGCAGATCGTCCTCCAGCCGGGGCATGTGGGGCCAATCCTTGATATTGGGGCCGTAGCGCAGCTCCACGCTGGGGTCGGCCTTGCCGAAGCCCTCGTAGCACCTCTTGGCGTAGACCGATCCGTCGTAGCGGTACTCCAGTTCACCCGCATCGGGGGATTCGTAGTCAATATCGGTAGCGGCGGTCAGCACGCCGCCGTTCCGGGCGGTGGCGGCGATGGATCGGGCGTCCATCAGAGCCACTGCGGAAATCTGGCCGTTTCCGGGCTTGGAGCCCTCCCGGTTGGCAAAGTTCCGGGTCGCGTGGCGGATAGACAGAGTGTTGTTGGCCGGCGTGTCCCCCGCGCCGAAGCAGGGACCGCAAAAGGCAGGCTTTATCACGCATCCGGCCTCCATGAGCTTGGCCGCGGCGCCGTTCCTTGTGATCGCCAGGCTGACCGGTGTGGAGGAGGGATAGACGCTCATGTCGAAGTATCCGTTTCCGATGCTGCCGCCCTCCAGAATGTGTGCCGCCTCCACAATATTCTCATACATGCCGCCGGAGCAGCCCACAATAACGCCTTGGTCGCAGGTGACCTTGCCGTCCACGATGTTCCGCCGGAGATCCATGGTCACTTTGCCTCCCAGCTGCTTGTTGCAGGCTTCCTCCACCTCGGCGAAGATCCTCTCCGGGTCGGCCTGGAGTTCGTGGACGGTGTAGGCGATGGAGGGATGGAAAGGCAGGGCGATCATACACTCCACCTTACTCAGGTCGATCCTGACCACCCGGTCATAGTAGGCGCCGTTCTGGGGCTTCAGCTCCCTGAAGTCCTCAGGGCGGCCGACGTTCTCGTAGTATTTCCGGATGGTCTCGTCCGTTTCCCAGATGGAGGTGAGACAGCTGGTCTCCGTAGTCATGACATCAATGCCGATGCGGTAATCGCAGCTGAGTTCTTTTACACCCGGGCCCACAAATTCCAGAACCTTGTTCTTCACATCCCCTTTGGGGAAGGTCGCCGCCACCAGGGCGATGGCCACGTCCTGAGGACCTACGCCCTTCCGGGGCTTTCCGTCCAGGTATACCAGAACCACCTCGGGGGCGGCCACGTCGTATGTATTTTCCAGCAGCTGCTTCACCAGCTCGCCGCCGCCCTCGCCTACGCCCATGCAGCCGTAAGCGCCGTAGCGGGTATGGGAATCGGAACCCAGGATCATTTTTCCGCAGCCTGCCAGCCGCTCCCGGGCGTACTGGTGGATGACTGCCTGGTTGGCGGGAACATAAATGCCGCCGTACTTTTTCGCGGCCGAAAGGCCGAAAGCATGGTCGTCCTCGTTGATGGTGCCGCCTACGGCGCACAGGGAATTGTGGCAGTTGGTCATGGCATAGGGAACGGGAAATTCCTTCAGACCGCTGGCCTTGGCGGTCTGGATGATACCCACAAAGGTGATGTCGTGGGAGATGAGGGCATCAAATTTGATCCGCAGCTTCCCGGGCTCCCCGCTCCTGTTATGAGCGCGGAGAATGGAATAGGCAATGGTCTTTTCCCGCGCTTCATCAGGATCGGACTGCCCTTGGGCCTGCGCGGCGGGGATAATCTGTCCGTCAATCAGATACGCGCCCTGTCGAATGATCTCTACCATAGGATGTTTCCTCCGTTTGGCGGCGGCGGGTCTCCTGCCCAGCCGCCGGATTTGACGCTCTGAGTGTATCACATCCGCTTGTTTTTGTGAATAGTAAATAAGAGCAAAACCATCTTCTTCCGCATTTTTGTATGATTGACGGACAACCAAAGAGAATCTTACTCAAATTTGCAGCCGGAAAAATGAGCCCCTGCAAAAAAATGGGCTTCCGGAGGAGGAAGCCCGCCGGAAAACAAAGAGAATGAAAAATCCAACCGCTCCGGCAGCAAAAAATTGCACAAAGCCAAGCCATCCCGGCAGCTCGAACTCCCGATCCTTGCCGGTACAGCGGCTATAAAAAGCCCTCTGCAAGAGTTTGCCGTCCGCAGGCGGCAAATACAATCCAATCGTTTTTCCAAGGACATGTGCCTTGGAAAAACTCTTTGCGCGGAGCGAGCGCCGAATTGTGCGCCTAAAGCGCACAACCGAGGCGCAGAGAGTAGTGGGGCAGCCTTTGGGCCGCCGGGCCGGTCCTTCACTCTAAAAAGTGACGCAGCCATTTTTTTGACACACAGAAAGCCAGCGCCGGATATTCCGGCGCTGGCTTTTTACAGGATACAGGACTCAGGTACGCCCCAGGGCCTGACGTGCCTCCCGGCACAGCTGGGAGATCCGCTCAAAATTGTGGGAGGCAATGTCGCTCTGGGCGCAGACCCAGCTGCCTCCTACCGCGTGAATGAACGGCGCCGCGCCGTACTCTCCCGCGTTCTGAGGACCCACGCCGCCGGTGGGCACGAACTTGATCCCCTTGAAGGGACCGCTGAGAGCCTTCATAGCGCTCAGCCCTCCGTAGACACCGGCGGGGAAGAATTTCAGGACCGTCAGGCCGTGCTTCATGGCGGCCATGATCTCTGTAGGCGTGACGCATCCGGGCAGAATGGGCACCCCCTTCTCCACACACCAGGAAACAACCTCTTCATCGTAACCGGGCGCTACAATAAACCGCGCACCGGCCTCCACCGCCTGCCGGCACTGGGCCAGGGTAATGACTGTTCCCGCGCCCACCAGCATCTCGGGACAACCCTCGGACACGGCGCGGATGGCCCCGGCGGCGGCATCGGTGCGGAAGGTGATCTCCATCACGTCCACACCGCCGTCCAGCAGAGCCCGGGCGGTGGGCAGGGCGTCGCCAGCGTGATCGATAACCACCACGGGCACGATTCCCGCGTGGGAAAATCGCTCAAAGGTATCCATAACAGGCTTCCTCCTTCCTCTTAGAGATTATTTGCAGCTGACCAGCGCTTCGATCTCCACGGCGATGTTGCCGGGCAGGACGTTGACGCCGATGGCGGAACGGGTGGGCAGCCCCACCTCATCGCCGAATACCTCCTGCAAAAGCTTGGTGGCACCGTTGGCCACCTGGGGCTGCTCATAGAATTCATCGGCACTGGCCACGAATACCGTGATCTTCTCGAAGCTGCGGATACGGTCCAGGGAACCCAGATCCCGCTCCAGCACCGCCAGAAGGTTCAGAATGGCATTGCGGGCCCACTCCTGTCCCTCCTCGGTGGTGTACTCCTTGCCCAGCTTGCCAAAGGACTCCTTCCCGGCCACATTGCACCCGCAGCCGGAAACGTAGACCAGATTTCCTCCAAACATCTTGGTGGGGGCGTAAAGTCCGCCTTTTCCAGGCGCCTCCGGCAGTTGAATCCCCAGTTTCTTTAAGGTATCAGCAATCATTTTCCTGCACTCCTTTTCATTGATGATTTTATCGTTCCTGCTTATTGCGCCGCGCGCAAGCCAATACCGCGCGCCGCTGCCTGTTATTTTACTGCAATTTTCCTCTTCCTGCAACTATTTCCGTACGCACACAGCCGCCGTCCACCACGTATACCTGGTTCTGAAGGTTCACGGTGGGGCAGATATGCAGCGGAATGGCCTCCAGAATGTCGCCCACATGCAAGTCCGGCATAGAATCCACGGCAGTAACCATGCCGTGTTCCTCCGTCAGCTTCCGGATGCGAAGCTGGGGATACTGGGGAAAGTAGGCATAGGTCTCAAAATAGTAGGGGGCCTGGTCCAGCACAGCGTCCGTGGGGAAGGTCTTGCAGCCGCCGTCCACTACCACATAGTCCTGGTGAACGCTGACTACCGTAACCAGCAGGCGGGCAGCCACATGGTCGAGAGGCGCGCCGCACTCCTTGTGCATCATATAATCGCTGAAAATATAGGTGCCCGGCCGGATCTCATCCGCCTGGCCGGATTGGGCCACATAAAGTCCTGTGGGCGAAGACCCGCCGCTGACCTCCAGCCGGCGGCCGCAGATCTTCTCGGCCTCGGCCCGGTACTGTGCCAGCAGCTCCGCCTCACGGGCGCCGGCCTGCGCCGGGTCGGCCAGCCCTCCGTTGAGGCCGCGGAAGGTATAGAGGCCGGTGAGCTTCAGACCAGGCGCATTCTCTACAAAGGCAACCAGAGGTGCAAAATGTTCCATCTCAATGCCGGTCCGTCCGCCGCCGCAGTCCACCTCAATCCGCACCTCCAGCACGCAGCCGTGGTCCTCCGCCGCCTTGGCCATGGGCTCCGCCTGCGCAATGCTGTCCACCGCCAGGATCAGGCGGTCCACCTGTCCGGAGAGGACGCAGGCCCGGCGCAGCTTCTCCGCGCCCACCAGGGGATAGGCAATAAAAATATCCCGCAGGCCGCCCGCCGCCATGACTTCTGCTTCGGAAATCTTGCAGCTGGTGATGCCAACCGCCCCGGCCTCCAGCTGGAGCTTGGCGAAGTAAGGCATTTTGTGGGTTTTGATGTGGGGGCGCAGCGTGCAGCCCGCCGCTCGCGCGGCCTGCTGCATCTCCCGGATATTGCGCCGGGCCAGCTGCTCATCCACCACCAGGCAGGGAGTATCAAAAAGATTGTGCGTAGGCTCTGTCATGTTAAGTCCTCCTTTTATTTTAATGGAACAGGGTCCGTGTCTCAACAATTTCCCCCCGGCGAAGATAGATCCGGGGAACCCGGGCGGAGACCTGGGCCGTCGTCCAGCCGTTGACGCCGTACTCTGCGGCTGCGGAGAGACTGTCCGGCGTAATGCACAGGCCGTCCTGACAGCCCAGCAGTACCGCTTCATCCCCTACCCGCACATTCTCCATGCCGGTAATGTTGGCCATGGTATAATCCATGCAGACCTTGCCGCACTGGGGCACCTCCCGGCCGCCCAGAATCACCCGCACCCGGTTGGAATAGCTCCGGCTGTATCCATCGGCGTATCCGGCGGAGAGAACGGCGATCTTCTCCCGCCCCGCTGTGCGGTAGATCCGCCCGTAGCTGACGCTCTCCCCAGGCTCCAGGTCCAGCACCGCCACAACCTTTGCGCACCAGCGCATGATGGGGCGCAGGTCCATTTCCCGGGCCGCCTCTGCGGTCATGCTCTGGCCGTAGCCCAGCATCCCCACCCGCACCATGTCCATCTTCCAGTCCGGGTGGCACAGCAGAGGGCAGGTGCTGGTACAGTGGTGAAGGCCCAGATGATATCCCCGTTCCTCCAGGACATGGACCACCTGGGAAAAAGCATCATACTGGTTTTGGGTAAAGAGCCGGTCCTCCGGATCGCTGCTCTCTCCGCAGGAAAAATGGGTATAGATGCCGGTGGTATGGAGCTGCGGGATAGCCAGAATCTCCCCGGCCTCCGCCGCCGCCCGGCGCAGGCCCACGGCGCAGGTCCAAGAGCACGCGCGCGGGCCCAGGGATCCCCACCCGTGCGTCGCGCC
>JAAZZJ010000033.1:9042-13106 GCA_014237695.1 Oscillospiraceae bacterium
CGAACAGCAGAATGGGCTTTTCCACACCGGCCCTGCGTATGGAGAGGGCCTCGTCAATGGTGGTCGCGGCGTACCAGTCCACCAGGTCCTCGCTGTACCGGGCGCACACAGGCGTACCGTGGCCGTAGGCATCCGCCTTCAGCACAAACATCAGGCGGCAGTCCTCGCCGATCATACGGCGGACCTGACGCAGATTATGCCGCATCTGATCCAGGTCGATCTCCGCATATGTGCGGTAAGGATAGGTATTCATCGTGTATTAACCTCTTACCGGCGGGAAGGACAGAGGTATTCCTCCATCCTTCCCGCCGTGTCTTGTGCCCTGAGGGGCACGCTGTTTATTTTCTTACAGATCCGTCCGGCCGTCCAGGACCTTGGTCAGGATCTCTTCCTCAGAAGCACCGCTGCGCTTGGTGCAGAGGGTAACGGCAACGCAGATTACGCTGGTGAGAATCGCGCAGGGGATCGCGGGGCCGGAGAACACGCTGTCCAGCAGCTCGGACAGGCTGGGAATCAGCAGATAGGCCAGTCCGAAGAGGGTGCCGCCGATCATGCTGCTCAAGCCGGCGGCCTTGGTAACGCGCTTGCTCCACAGGCGGCCGATAATCAGGGTCAGCACCATGCCGGGCATCATCGCGCCCAGAACGTTGTTGATGAAGGCCATAACGCCGTCCGCCTTCAGGGACACCAGGAAGGACAGAAGCAGGGTGACGATCACGGCGATCCGGGAGGCGTTCTTCATCTTATCCTCGGGAATGCGCTTGCCCTTGTTGAACAGGGGATAGATATCCTCCATCAGGATGGTGGCGCCGGCAATGGCGTCGGAGTCGCCGGAGGACAGGGTGGCGGACAGGCCGGCAATCATCAGCAGCAGGCCCAGCGCCGGAGCCAGCACGTTGGTGGCCATATAGGCAAAGGCGAAGTCCGGGTTACTGAGTACATTGGAGGCGTTGCTGGCGGTAGCCATTGTGTAGGCGGACATGCCGATGATGGAGGGCACCAGGGAGAAGGCCAGGGTCAGAGCGGCCGCAAAGAAGAAGCCGTTTCTGGCAGTCTTGGAGTTCTTGGAGGTATAAATCCTGGTGCGGAAGGTGGGCGCGCCCATCTCGCCCAGGGCGGATGCGATAATCAGGGAAATGGCGGCCATGAAGCCGGTGGAGCCCAGACCGTAGAAGGACAGGGCGCCGGGATCGCCGGCTGCGGTGTAGGCGGCCTCAATGGCAGCCCAGCCGCCGGCGGCGGGAATGGCCTTGACAATGATGGCGCAGAAGCCCACCAGCAGGATGCCCAGCTGAATGAGGTCGGTCCACACCACCGCCAGATAACCGCCCACGTATACGTACACACCGAAGGCCAGCACGCACACGACCTTGGAAACCAGGGTATCCATGCCGGTGAGGAACTGCAGGTATTTGGCGCCGCCGTTGATGGAGCTGGCGATAAAGATCCACTCTGCCACATAGGTCAGCACGCCGGTCAGCTTGCGCACGGCAGTGCTGCCGTCAAAGTAGAACTGTGCCTCCTCGGACATGGTGATGAAGTTGTAGTCCCGCAGCTTGGAAAACAGGACGCCGATCAGCACCAGAGCCAGGCAGCAGCCCAGACCGTAGGTGGAACCGGCCCAGCCGCCCCGGAAACCGTTGGAGATGGCTCCCATGGAGGAACCGGTGCCGATCATGGTCGCGCCGATGGTGCCGAAAATCAGCAGCACGTTCAGGCTGCGCCCACCGGTCAGGTAGTCCGTCCCCTCGGTCTTGCCCCGGGAGGTCAGGTAGCCGATGACGATCATCAGAATAATGTACGCGATGAAGCCAACGATGAAAACAACAGGATTCGTCATATTCTTTTCCCTCTTCTTTCACATGATTTTTGTTATCCGCAAGGAGCTTCAGGTACAAGTTCCCTAAGGCCTCACCTCCTCGCAGAACCGCGCCAGCCGTTCCAGTCCGGCCCGCAGCACAGGCACATCGCAGGTATAGGCCATGCGGATATGCCCCTCACCGCAGACGCCGAAAGCGCTGCCGGGAATGCACACCAGACGCTGCCGCTCCAGCAGCTGCCGGCAGAACATCTGGCTGCTCATGCCGAAGGCACTGATATCCGGGAACGCGTAAAAGGCTCCCTCCGGCGGGCAGCAGGATATCCCGTCAATCTCCGCCAGCCCTTCCAGCAGCACATCCCGGCGCTGGGCAAAGACATCCCGCAGCTCCAGACTGAGTTCCGGATGCTTCAGCGCAGCGGCGGCGGCATACTGCCCCGGCGCGTTGGCGCAGGCGTTGAAATTTTCCTGGCACTTCACCATGCGGTCGATGATCCCGGCGGGACCGGCCGCGTAGCCGATGCGCCAGCCCGTCATGGCATAGGACTTGGAGAAGCTGTTGATGACGACAGTACGCTCCTTCATGCCCTCCAGAGCCGCAATGGAGCAGCAGGGCTCTCCGGTATAGAAGAGGGTGTTGTACACCTCGTCGGAAATCACCAGGAGGTCATGTTTCCGGGCTACGGCAGCCATGGCTTCCAGTTGGGCGGGAGAGGCCACGCCGCCGGTGGGATTGTTGGGGGAGTTTATCATCAGGGCCTTGGTCCGGGGGGTAATGAGCCCCTCTATGGCCTCCGGACGCATCTGAAAGCCATCTTCGGAACAGGTGGGGACCCGGACGGGCACACCGCCGCAGTAGCGCACCTGCACCGCATAGTTCAGCCACTGGGGGTCCTGAATCAGCACCTCATCCCCCTCGTTCAGCAGAACCAGGAACAGCAGGGACAGCGCCCCCATTCCCCCGTTGGTGATAATGATCTCCCTGGCAGGATCATAGCCGAGGGCGCTGACGGAGGAATAGCCGGCAACAGCCTCCCGCAGCTGCATGGTGCCGGCGTTAGGGGTATAGTGGGTGATCCCCTTCCGCAGCGCCTCCGAGGCCGCCCGGCACACCAGTTCCGGCGTAGGCATGTCGGGTTCCCCGATGCCCATGCTGATAACGTCCTCCATTGCGGCGGCCTGATCGAACATGGCGCGGATCTCCCCCTGCCGGAGTTCCCTGGCTTTCTCATTCAGAAAATCCATAGTCAACATCCCTTCTGCGCAAATGTTTTCCCCGCTTCCATATCCTGAGCTGCCGGGCAGACTCCAAGAAACTGTGAACGGGACTACGCAGATTATGATAGCGCCTACGCTCCGGGATGTCAAACTAATTTTTAATTTTTACCGCTGAAACAAAACTATTTGTAAAGTTATCTAAAGCAGGCGGCGGATTTTTGTCGCATTTGCCGATATCGGATGGAAAAACAGCCGAAATTGTTATTTATTTGACGAAGAACAGGGGCTCATTCCTCCTCCGAACTGCTTTTGCGGACCGTTTCCAGATAACTGTACAATGTGACCTTGGAAATTTCCAGAATATCACATACTCTTTTGCTGGATTTGGCAATCAGGAAAGCGCCCCGCCGGTCCAGGGACTCCACAATATGCAGCTTATCCTCCCGGGTCATGGCGGACGGACTCTTACCCACCTCCAGTAGAGCGGAATTGATGAGATAGTCCAGCATCTTGTTTACACTGCCCCGGTAGAGTTCCATGGCCTCGCCCATGCTGTCCGTCCGGTTCATCCGATGGAGGTGCTGCTCAAACCGGACCGACTCCGTGATATCCTCGTTGATGGCAATGGAGGCCACGGCAACCCCCAATTCGTTGCGGAAGAAATGGGTGGAGGAGCGCAGGATCTTCCCGTTTTCCGCATATGTCAGCGTGTTGAAGCAGTCGGCGCCCCTGTCGTGGTTATAGCGCAGCGCCTGCAGCCCCAGGAGATCGCCGGTGTCTCCCATCTTTCTTCCGGTGACGTGGCCGTTGCGGATATCCACAATGGTATGCTCATACTCCAGGGAGAGGTCGTGGACCACAAATTCCACGTTCTCCCCAAAATGCTTCTCCAAAGTATCCAAAATCGCCGTAATCAGTTCCTTGTCCTTTTGGTATGATTCCATTCTTCTTATGCTCCTCTGTTAAAATCAAAAACGCCCCGGCAGGCCTCTCCTAGCTGTGGGTTCCGGTCCTGCCCAGCAGGCCG
>JAAZZJ010000340.1 GCA_014237695.1 Oscillospiraceae bacterium
ACTGGCTCCGGCCGCCCCTGCGGGACGGCGGGGAACCGCTTCTCATTGGCAGTCTGGGGACTGCGCCCTGGGCGCAGCCCGGTCTTTACATCCAATCCGTGCAGTTTTAGCTTCTATTGCAGCTCTCCTGCCGGCAGCACCGGGTTACCAGAGCTTTTTCAGCTCGGTATGCGTACAGACCCGCCCAACTTCTTTCTGCAAAGATTTCAGATCGTCAAAGGTCTCCGGCCGCTTGCCGGGGTCCCGGAGGAGGGCGGAGGGATGGTAAAGCGCCATCATGCGCATCCCGTCCACGTCAAACCATACGCCGTGTTCCCTGGTAATCCGGAACTTGGGATCGATCAGCCGCATAGCGGCAATGCGGCCCAGGCTGACCAGAATTTTGGGCTGAATCAGCGCGATCTGGCGGCGCAGATAGCCAATGCAGGCATCCTGCTCCACATTCAGCGGGTCCCGGTTTCCCGGCGGACGGCATTTGACAATGTTGGCAATATACACCAGCGTCCTGTCCAGGCCAATGATTGCCAGCATGTCATCCAGAAACTGACCCGCCTTGCCTACAAAGGGAATCCCCTGCTCATCCTCGTTGGCGCCGGGCCCCTCCCCTACCAGCATGATCTCCGCCTGGGGATTTCCCACGCCGAAAACCACGTTTTTGCGGGTCTGGCACAGGGCGCACTCCCGGCAATGGCTGCATTCCTGCTCCAGAATCTCCCAACGGTCTTCCACGCCGCCGCCTCCTCTGTCATCGTATATTTCCCCCGGGGGCGGGAACGCTACCCCTATTCGTAAAAAGGAGCGTTCCCTATGACCCGATGGTTCGTTTATTTTCTTTTTTACAGCTTGGGCGGCTACGGCCTGGAGAAGCTGCACGCCCGGTTTTCTCACTCGCCCCGTCAGGTGCGCAAGTGCTTTCTGCTGCTGCCATTATGTCCCGTTTACGGGCTGGCCATGACCGCCCTGCTGGCTCTGGCCCCGGAAAACCTGGGATTCATCCCGCTCATGATCTTGGGCGGTACCGTCTGCACATGGGTGGAATTTCTGGTCCACCTCTTCTATGACAAATTCCTGGGGGTGCAGTTCTGGGATTACCGCCTCATGCGGGGACATGTCCAGGGGCGTATCTGCCCGCAGTTCGCCGTAATCTGGGGCGTTCTCTCCGCCGCCGCTCTCCGGTGGGTCCAGCCCCTTGCCGTGCTGGCGGCCGAAGTCCTTCCAGGGTGGACCGTCTTTCTGCTGTGGGCAGTGCTGGCGGCGGACTGCGTTCTCTCCGCCGCGCTGCTGCGGAGATATCGGGACACGGAGCTGCTTGCCCTCCGAGCGGCGCTGGCTCAGATACGGGCCTCCAGCCAATCCAGCACGTCCTTATAGACGTATTGCCTGCTGGCCTCGTTCAGAATCTCATGGCGCAGGCCGTGGTAGAGCTTGATGCTCACATCCCGGAGACCGGCTTTTTTGAAGCAGCCGCAGGCCTTCTGGACGCCCTTGCCCATGCCGCCCACCGGGTCCTGGTCTCCGGCGATAAAGAATACGGGCAGATTCTTGTCCATCCTGTTGATGTTGGACTGTCTGGTAATGCAGCTCAGACCGTCCAGCATATCCCGGAACAGTCCCAGCGTGGTGTCCCCGCCGCAGAGGGGATCGGCAATATAGGCATCCACGTTGGCCTCGTTGGCAGACACCCAGTCGAAGCGGGTGCGGGTGGGGGAGAACGCCTTGTTATATGCGCCGAAGGCCAGATCATCGGCCTTGGCGCTGTAGGCGATCTTGCCCAAGCGCTTGATCTCGTGGTTCGCTACCAGCTTGCCGCCGGCGATGATGGGGGCGGACTGGTGGCCCGTTCCGCAGAGGACGCAGCCGCTGAGGCAGCCCGGGTAGCGGATGAGATGGGTGCGGGAGAGAAAAGAGCCCATGGAGTGCCCAAAGAGGAAGTAGGGCTTATCCGGAAAAACCTTGGCCGTACGGCGGCGCAGCTCTTCAATGTCATCCACCACATGCTGCCATCCGTCCTCTTCGCCGAAATAGACCATGGGGGCCCCCTCTATGAGGGACTGCCCGTGGCCCAGATGGTCATTGGCCACCACCACAAAGCCGTGGCCGCACAGGAATTGGGCGAAGGGCGCGTAACGAGCGCCGTACTCCGCTACGCCGTGGGCAATCTGCACCACTCCCACAATGTCCTGCCCGGAGGGCGTCCACTGGTTGACATGAATCAGGGTTTTTCCATCGCTGGAGGGAAAGAAATATTCTGACGTGATGGCCATAGCATATCCTCCGCTCTTTTTCGTTTTGACCGCAGCCCGCTGGCGGGACTGCGGAATCCGCTGCTTTTGCAGGTATTATATCATAACCGCCTCAAAAATCCTAGAGCTATTTCCGCAGAATTTTCCAGCCGGAAAAGAGCGGCAGGGGAATTCCGGTACGGAAACAGCCTGTTTTGGAATTATGTCAATCTGTTTGTTAAGGTTTTAATTTGTGCCTTTTGGGCAAGCAGTTCTTTAGAAAATTGACATTTTTTCTCTTGCTTTGTTACTTGAATATGAATTTTCTGTAAAAACGCTACCAGCCTGCTACCAGACAGTCCGGGATGCTACCAGCTGGGAAATCAGAGGTCATAACATATTTTGTTTACATAAGCTGAGAAAATGCTACCAAACACATCTTTGGTGCTACCATATTTTTTTGCTGTCCCCGGAAACCCTTGCGGCGCAAGGGTTTCCGGGGTGGCTTTTTCGCATAAGGGGCTTGATAAGGGCCGTCTTGTAAAAAAAGTACGTAACTTTTTTGAAAGATTGTGATTTTCAAGACT
>JAAZZJ010000341.1 GCA_014237695.1 Oscillospiraceae bacterium
CATTTTGCGAACGGCGGCTTTTGAAATATCAAAGCCGCCGTTCTTTTGCCCCAAAGAAATGATGCGGTCAAAACTGCAATAGCGGCGGCTCAAGGAGGTAGCCGCCATGAGGCCGAAAGTGTTTCGACCAAATTTGACAAGGAATGACCCATCAAAAAAATCCTGTTTCCCACCATGGGACATTTCAACCATGGAGATGAACTATACAATGTCGCCATGGCTAAATTTTATTCTCCCTCCCGCCCGGTAGGTCTACGACCTGCCGGGCGTTTTTTGCCGTCTTTGGGGGAATTGTGGGATAAAACCACTTTTTATGTGGGGTGCCGTGGCCCGCCTCCAGTCTGAATTTTCAAAAATTCAGACTGGAGGTAAAGGAAAATGGCAGACAGCCATCCAAAAAACCTTGATCCCCGGCCAAAGCGCCGGAGGGATGAAGAAAACCCCTATGAGATATATACCGCTGGCATCAATACCGCCCACCCGCGCTACTTTCTGGCGTTTACAGACGGCAGCAGGGTAAAACACTGGATGGAGATCGACAAGGCCCTGTTCGATGCGTTCAACGAGTTTGAGCTGGACGATCTTTCTTTTTTCAATGAAGTGGACAGGCACTATGAGAAATCCGAAGTGACGGAGGCAACACTGAACAGGCGGGCCGCAAAGCCCCAGGAGAGCGTGGAAGAAACCGTTTCCCAGCGGATGGAGGTGGACAAGCTGCATCAGGCAATCGCCCAACTGCCTGAAAAGCAGCGCCGCCGCCTGGTGCTGTACTACTTTGGGGAGTTTACATACGAGCAGATTGCGGATATGGAGGGATGTAAGCACCCCGCTGTGATGAAGTCAATTTCTTCTGCATTGAAGAAACTAAAAATTTCTTGTCCGGGGAGGTTACAATTTAGCGTTTGAGTGAGGAAACAGGTGGAGGGCGATGGAAAGCCTTCCACCTGTTCCGCGTTTGTGCGGCGAATGGGTTTGACCTTTGACAACTGCATACCCATTCATCAAGCACATTCCTATTGCCGTGAGCCACTTTTGCCGCCGCGCCAGGATGTGCCGGACAGGACAGCGGGATGCCACAGTATCATTTCGTCCACGGTCTGTTATCCGGCACGGAGCGAGAACCAGCGGCCATGAAATACCGGGCGGCTCCCGGTACGGCCATGACCGGCAATAGGGACAATGAGACTCCTGTTCAGTCACAGTCCGAGCGTGAAAGTGTTTCCAGCACTATGCCGTCGCAGGCAATGAGAGCAGCCGCATGAGAACCATTGCGGGGGTGAAATTCCCGTGGAGCTGGTCGCCGCCAGCCGCTTGATGACTTCCCATAGCGGGCCGGGGTGTCGCGGACAAATAGGCTTGCTTTGATATAAGCCGGACAGCGGGACAGGTTTATGGAAACGGGAGCGTTTATGCTCCACCAACCTTGATATGTCATGCTGTCCGGCCCCTACATAGGCGGCGCAGGCCGTCTAATTTTTATAGGAGGTCAAACACCATGAGCAGGACATATTTACGCGGCGACCTGTATTACGCCGACCTGGGCCACGGGATCGGCTCGGAACAGAAGGGCACCCGGCCCGTCGTTATTATCCAGAACAACGTGGGCAACAAGTACAGCCCCACCGTTATCATCGCCGCCATCACCAGCAAGGCCAACGTCAAAGCCAAGCTGCCCACCCACTACTACCTGGACACCGGGAACGGGCTGACGCAGCCCTCCCTTGTCCTGTTGGAGCAAATTCGCACCGTGGACAAACGACGGCTGTCCGGCTACATCGGCAGACTGGACGAGAACCATATCCGGGGCATCAACCATGCCCTGGCGGTCAGCATTAGCCTCGCCACTCAGATCGTCGGTTTTGGGTTCTTCTTCCGGTGTCCAGATGGCCGTATAGGTGGCATCCCCGGCTGCTTCCGTTACCTCGGGGTCCCAGCCGGTGAAGATATAGCCCTCCCGCTCAGGTTCGGCAGGGCGGCCGTCTCTGTCTGTGTACGTGGGCAGAGTACCTTCCTCAACCTGTGCGGTCTCTTCCACCAGTCCGCCGTTTTCATCCTCGCCGGTCACCCAAGTGATCGTGTAGAAAACGGCTTCCGGCTCAGGCTCCTCCGGCGCTTCCGGTTCCACGGCGGGTTCCTCCGGCACGGAGGAATCCGTGTCTATTCCGCCGCCGGGCAGCGTGACGGGCTCCTCTTCAGCCGGGGGTATGACGGATGGAGTGTCGGGCGTCTCCCCCGGAGCAACTTCCACCGGCACTACGCTGCTTTCAAGAATGGTGCAGCGTAGGTTAAGCGCGTCGCCTGTCAGCTCGGTCTCAGGCAGGGTGCTTTCCGTACTAAGTCCCAAAGCAGCCAGCCTTTTGCCATCTACCAGGTTCTCGCTGTCAAGCAGAGACTGTGCGGTAAAGAAATCGTCCCCTGTATCCAGGAGCTTCCGAACATCGTATGAGGTCAGCTTTCGCCATTCGCCTCCATCAATTTCCGCGGCCAAAGCCTGCGCGGGCAGGAGACTGAGGCACATGACCAAGGCCATGAACAGTGCAAGTCCGCGATTGCGTAAATAAATCAAAACTTTCATGCCATACTTCCTTTCTTTGGAAAATTCGGATACAAAGATCCGGCAGCCGAACGAGCATGACGCCGTGACGGCGTTTTAGCCTCCTGACTTTGCGCGGCCATTCTTTCGAATGGATTGCCAAAAGTTTCCAGCTGCCGGGCGTGTTCCGCGCCGGTGGTCATGAGATAAATCCGTGTGGTGTTGATGGAGGAGTGTCCCAGCACGTCCGCCAGCTTGGCGATGTCCCGGCA
>JAAZZJ010000342.1 GCA_014237695.1 Oscillospiraceae bacterium
GGATCTCCTCCCTGACCTGTTCCACCAGAGCCCGGTCGCCATCCGTCATACACCCCGGCAGGCACGCGGAAGCCAAAGCGACATTCTCCTTCACCATCTCCATGGAGTTCATTCCGGACAGGACACAGGTCACCTCCGGCTGGTCATACAGCCACTTGAACGCCAGGGCGGCAGGAGTACGGCCCTGGGGATCGTTTTGGAACAGCGCCCTGGCCGTCTGGGGCAGCATGTTCACCAGCCGCCCGCCCCGGAGGGGCTCCATGATAACCACCGGCAGGCCCTTGGCATGGGCGTACCGCAGGCCCTCCACTCCGGCCTGGGAGGTCTCATCCATGTAGTTGTACTGAATCTGGCAAAAGTCCCAGTGGTAGGCGTCCACCAGCTGCTTGAACACAGGGGCGCTGCCATGATAGGAAAAGCCGATGTTCCGGATCTCCCCGGCCTCCAGCTTGCCGGCAATCCAGTCCTCTATCCCCAGGGCTTTCAGCTTCTCCCAGGTGGCGGCATCGGTGAGCATGTGCATGAGGTAGTAGTCGATGTGGTCCGTCCCCAGGCGGCGCAGCTCCTCCCGGAAGATCTTCTCCGCGCCCTCCACGGACTTGATGAGGTAGTGGGGCAGCTTTGTAGCCAGATAGACCCGGTCCCGGCGTCCGTTCCGGCGGAGGATCTCTCCCACCGCCGCCTCGTTTCCGGAATATATATAGGCCGTATCCAGGTAATTTACGCCGCCCTCAATGGCCGCCGTCACCTCACGCTCCGCCTTGTCCAGGTCTGTACCGCCTCCCTTCCGGGTAAAGCGCATACAGCCGTAGCCCAGGAGGGAGATGTCCCTCCCCTTCTTGTCCTTCCGGTATTGCATGATCCTGTCTCCTTTCGACAAAATGGGAGAAATTTCCCATCGTTCTCTTATGTGCGCCCCGTCTCCATCCGATAGATGATAAGAGTGCATGTGTCCGGGCCGGCGGGTTCCCGCCGGCCCTTCCCATAGGCCCGGGAATATTTATGATGACTTTTGTCCCCGGATGGAGTATAATACCATCATCACTACTTGAGCATGGGAGGATCGTCCATTGAGAAAGCTGAATGAATCCATTGACCGCTTCTGCGCCCTCCATCCCCGGCTGGGGATCACCGGGCTGATGCGATACATCGTTATTGCCAATGCCGCCGTCTATATCCTGGGCCTGTTTGACCGGTCCGGGATGCTGTACCAGGTCCTGTTCATGGACCCCCAGGCGGTACTCCACGGCCAGATCTGGCGGCTGGTGAGCTATGTACTCATCCCCTCCAGCGACGGGTTCTGGCTGATAATCTCCCTGATGTTCTACTACTGGCTGGGAGAGTCCCTGGAGCGGCTGTGGGGAAGCACGAAGTTCACGGTCTACTACCTCAGCGGGACGCTGCTGTCCGCTCTGGCCGTCCTTCTGGTCTATTTCATCGACAAGATCCCCGTGCCCCTGGCCAGCGCGGGCTATGTGAATACCGCTCTCTTCATGGCCTACGCTCTCACCTATCCCGACGCCATGGTGCGCATCTATTTCATCCTGCCCGTCAAGATGAAATGGCTGGCCATCCTGGAAGCCGCGCTGTACGTTTTCAGCGTCATTTCCGCCGCTGCGGCCGGCCTGTGGGGCATGGCGCTGCTGCCCATCGTGGCCATGCTGAACCTGTTCGTCTTCTTCTCCCCAGACTTCTCCCGACGGGCGGACCAGTTCCAGGCCCGGCACCGCTCGGAGGCCGTCCAGTTCCGCAAGGCGGTGAAGGAGCAGAAACGCCAGCGGGGCTACAACCACAAATGCGAGGTCTGCGGCCGGACGGACACGGATTTTCCGGATCTGCAGTTCCGCTACTGCTCCAAGTGTACGGGGTACCACTGCTTCTGCGAGGAGCATATTTTCAATCACATCCATCATACGGAGTAAGCCTTTTTACAACAGTTCAATTACGCCGCAGGCGAATCCAAGCCACTCCGGATGCTCCAAGGCCATTTTTTGCAGAGAGGTGCCGCCGGCCGGCAGTTCCTTCCTGCCGTCAAAAAGATTCTCAAAAGCCTGTCCGGAATCGGCACAGCAGCCAATGACCGTGAACCGCTCCGCAAACTGCCGGATGCGGGAATCCGGGGGCAGGTGCGTCACCATAGGCGGATACAGCAGCCAGCTGTAGCAGAGGAACGCCCTGAATGGGTTGGCCAGAACGCATTCCGTGAAAAAGCGTCCCGCTTCTTCCAGCGACCGGGCGGTCATTCCGGCATCCAGATCTGTTCCGCGCTGTATATGGCAGTTGATGACCGGACTTCCCGCGGGTATCCGCTCTTTTTGCTCCCGCGTAAACGACATGTACGGTTCGCCGAGGGTTTCCTCATCCAGATATATCATTTCAAACGGCTGAAACTGCAGTGTGCCGAGCTTGAAGATGTTGATGTTCATGATATGGCGGAACCAGATCACGTCATCCTTTGACAGCCCGGCCTCGCCGGTCTTTTCCCGGTACAGTCCGGCCCGCAGGGAGACGTCTTTGAACGTCTCAATAATAACGTCGCCGGGCGTCCCCTTTTCCCTGTAAGCGTCATATTTTTCTGTCAGAAGACAGGTTATCACCGCCAGCCGCGTCAACGGTTCGGAACCGTAGAGGTGAAAGTCAAAGTCCTCTCCCCGGTACGCTTCCGCCGCCAGCCTCCGGATTCGCTCCGGGCTCCGGCTGATTTCCCCGCGCACGGCGTCTTCCATGCCGTGCGCAAATTCCAGTTTGGGCAGCAGCGACTCCAAAGTCATTCCCACTGTTCCCACACCTCCGGGCAGTA
>JAAZZJ010000343.1 GCA_014237695.1 Oscillospiraceae bacterium
GCGGCCACAACGCCGGCGAAGCCGCGCAAGCAGGCCCGCAAGCAGCCACGGAGGCCGCGGAAGAAGCCGCGCACAGAGCCGGAACCGGCGGAGCAGGAGCCGGAGGAGCCCCGGCCCACTCTGGAGGAGGCGCTGGCGGAGCTGGACCAGCTCATCGGTTTGGACGTGGTGAAAAAGGACGTGGACAGCCTGGTCAATCTGGTGAAGGTCCGGAAGCTCCGGCAGGAGCGGGGGATGAAGACTCCGGATATGTCCTTCCATCTGGTATTCTCCGGCAACCCCGGCACCGGCAAGACCACCGTGGCCCGGATCGTGGGCAAGGTCTACAGCGCCCTGGGCATCCTCTCCAAAGGGCATCTGGTGGAGGTGGACCGCTCCGGACTGGTGGCCGGGTACGTGGGCCAGACCGCCATCAAAACGCAGGAGGTCGTGTCCAAAGCTCTGGGCGGTGTGCTGTTCATCGATGAGGCCTATACCCTTGCCCCGGAGAACGCGGACAAGGATTTTGGTCAGGAATCCATCGACACCATCCTCAAGGCCATGGAGGACCACCGGGACGACTTCGTGGTCATCGTGGCGGGATATGCTACGCTGATGCCCCGGTTCATCGACTCCAATCCGGGACTGAAATCCCGGTTCAACAAGTATCTCTACTTCGAGGACTACAACGGGGAGCAGCTTTTTGAAATTTTCCGGGGCCGGGTGGACCGCAGCGACTACAGGCTGGACGAGGCGGCGGCCTCTGCGGTGAAGGACCATTTGCAGGAGCTTTACGAGGACCGGGACGGCAATTTCGGCAACGCCCGGGACGTGCGCAATCTCTTTGAAAAGATCGTCTCCGCTCAGGCCGACCGGGTGGCCCAGCTGGAGGACCCCACGGATGAGGATATCTCTACCATCACCGTGGAGGACTTGAAGGATTTGATGGACGTGCCCCTGCGGCCTGCGCCGGAGGAAGAGACGGAGTGTGAAAAGGGAGTTCCGGAGGAGGAGGGACCTGCGGGAGGTCAGTGAAAAGGGCCCCTGTAGAGAAATCAAATTTTATTGCACATCCATTTCGCAAGGACCGATGAAAACATTGGCTCCCGCGACTTGTCACCGAATGATGGCAGAACTCTGTGGGAATGATACCAAATGGTAGCATTTGCATGGGGTGATTTATTTGAAATTTTCAAGGATTCGGGATTTGCGGGAAGATCATGACAAAACGCAGGAAGAAATCGCGGCCTATCTGATTATGAAGCGCGGTGTCTATCAAAGGTACGAAAGCGGCGACCGCGAAATCCCCGTCTGGGCACTTATCAAGCTGGCGGACTACTACCACACCAGCACCGACTATATTCTGGGCCGCACGGACCGGCGGGAGCCTGTCAGATAGCCGTGCGCAGGCTCATGTGGTTCGCCCTGCCCTTCGGGGCGGGATGCGCGCTGTGCCAGTATCTGCTGCCGGAGGAGGCCCGCCTCTGGACAGCGGCTGGCGTATTGCTGCTGGGGCTGGCGTCCCTTGCCCTGCGGGGCAGGGCAAAGCGGGCGGCGCGGATCGCCGCCGCCGGGTGCGCGGCGGGGATTTTGTGGTTCGCCGGTTACGCCGCGCTGTATCTGGCCCCGGCGGAGGCGCTGGCGGACGCAACGCTCATCCTGGAGCTGGAGCTGACGGACTACCCCGCGGAGTCCACCGGAGGAGCCCGGTGCGAGGCAGAGGTAAACGGCCTGCGGGGCAGGGTCGTTTTCTACGGAGGCGGGGACCTGCTGTCTCTGGAACCGGGAACCAGGATTTTGGCCCAGGTGAAGTGTTACAGTGCGGCCACCCTCTCCGGCGAGGAGAGCAGCTACTACCTTGCAAAGGGCGTGTTCCTCCGGCTCTATGGCAGCGGGGAGCTGCTGGCCGTCCGGGAGGGGAACGCCGGGAGCTGGCGGTATCTGCCGGTGCGGCTGGCCCATTGGGTGCGGGAACGGACGAAGGCTCTCTATACGCCTCAGACCGGGGGCCTCATCGCCGCCCTGCTCACCGGCGAGCGGGACGGTCTGGGACCGCAGGAATACATGGATCTCAGCGAGGCGGGACTGATGCACGTCACCGCCGTGTCGGGGCTCCACTGCGGGTTTCTGATCGCGCTGCTGGGACTGCTGGTCTTCCGGCGGCAGAGGCTGACGGCCTTTCTGGGGTATCCGGTACTGCTGTTTTACATGCTCATGGTGGGGTGTACGCCGTCGGTGGTACGCTCCTGCGTGATGGTGGGGTTCGTTCTGCTGGCCCCGCTGGCAGGCCGGGAGGGGGATACGCCCACTGCCCTGTCCGGTGCGCTGCTGGTGATATTGCTGGCAAATCCCTTTGCGGTGGCGTCGGTGAGCCTGCAGCTGTCCTTCGCCGCCGTGGCGGGACTGCTCCTGCCCGCGCCGAAGATTTACGGCGGGCTGGTCCGCCTGGGGCCGAAGAAGCTGCCGGGCACCGCCGGGACGCTCTGGCGGTTTTTCGCCGCCACCACCGCCGCCAGTCTGGGGGTCATGCTGACCACCGCGCCTCTCAGCGCGGTTTATTTCGGCACGGTCTCTCTGGCTGCGCCATTGTCCAATCTGCTGGTGCTGTGGATGGCCCCGGCGCTCTTCGCCGCCGCGCTGGTGGTCACGGCGCTGGGGATGGTTCTCCCGGTGCCGGGCATCCTCGCGGCGGTGCCGGAGGCGCTGGCGCGGTACGTCCTGGCCGTTGCCCGCGCCTTAGCGAAAATCCCCGGACACAGCGTCCGCTTCACGGGACCCGCCGCCGTCTGGTGGCTGGCGCTGGTGTATGTCCTGCTGGCG